>CAJXSW010000080.1 GCA_913060645.1 uncultured Dokdonia sp.
CGAGATAGGAGTCCGTCTCGTGGGCTCGGAGATGTGTATAAGAGACAGCCTTTTACGTGGCCAAAAAGTTCGCTTTCTATAAGTTCTGAAGGTATCGCAGCACAGTTTACTTCTATAAGTGCTCCTTTTGCTCGCTCGCTTTTCTCGTGCAACCAGTGTGCTACAAGCTCCTTACCAGTACCGTTAGGACCAGTAATCAAAACTCTAGCATCTGTAGGAGCTACTTTTTCGATCATTTCTTTGATTTGATCAATCTCCTTACTCTTACCTACCATCTCGTATTTCTTACTCACCTTTTTCTTAAGCTGAATATTTTCTACGACAAGGGTTTTTCGGTCTAGCGCGTTGCGTACGGTATTAAGTAATCTATTAAGATCTGGCGGCTTAGATATATAATCAAAAGCTCCTAGGCGCATCGTGTTTACGGCAGTATCTAGGTCACCATGTCCTGAGATCATTACCATAGGAGTTTCCGGCTTGAGCTTACGTGCAGCTTCAAGTACCTCTACTCCGTCCATTTTTGGCATTTTAATATCACACAGCACTAAGTCGTAGTCTTCCTCGCGTATCTTATTGATACCTTCAAGTCCATCTGCAGCTTCTTCTACTTGGTAATCCTTACTCTCTTCTGATAAAATTTTGGTAAGTACACGACGTATCGCAGCCTCATCCTCTATAATTAAAATCTTTGCCATTGTTATATTTTAAATTTTATACCTGAACGACCGTAAAACGTGTTTCTGTCGTTTATGGTAAATACATCATCTCTATCGCCATCACGTAATCGTATGTCATTTATAATCGTATGTCCAGCATAAATGTAGAACACTAAGTGTTTTGTAAAACAGTATTCATAACCTACGCCAAATAGTGCTACAGTCATAGAGATACTCTCTGCCGTTTCAAACTCTCCTGCAGGTATTGCAACATCTACATTATCTTGAATATTTGCATAAAACCCATCAAGCGTCACAAAACTTTGGAGTATGTGCCTACGGTCTTTCCCAAAATAGCGTTTTATATTTGATTTTGGAACACCCAGTGTATAAGACCAGTCTGGGTGAAACTCTTTATAATAGTTTATAAAAGGTAATGGAAAAGGTCTTCCAGATTCTGTATCATAGCGACCACCTACTATGAGTCGCCACGGTTTATCTAGACCTTCGTTAGTCTTATCATTTATAAAATACAAAGCCCCAGTATGCACATAATCATTACCAGTGGCAGATTCTGTACTAAAATTAGACGTTACCGTAGTACCTAGTTTTGCTCCTATGCGCCACTCCTCACTTATTTTCTGAGTATATCCTAGAGACAGACCAAACGATTGAAATCTATCTAAGTCTTCACGGCTAAAAGGCACAACATCTTCAAACTTCAAATTCACATTGCGATATTCAAATCCAGGAACTAAGTATGTATCTTCTTTAAGTTTTATAGGAACATTAATAAATGTTCTAAACCTCCTAAATGAATTATCAGACTGCTCCTGCGGGAAGTATGTATACTCAATCCTAGCCAAATCTGTAAGCTGAGCAAAACAAGTACCACTCAACAGTAGTAATACTATAATAATGTTAGTCTGTTTATTCATCAATCATATCATTTTTAGGGGGTTCAATATTGGTGTTAACTGCTGTTTTATTAGGTGTATATACTGGATTTGCCGTATTAAAAAGATGTACATCTCTCTGAGGAAAGGGGATGGTAATCCCGCTTTCGCGAAAACGGTCGTCTATAGCATACCTAAGCGCACTTTTAATTCTTGGGTCTACAAAACTGTCTCTCACAAAAAAGTATAGACCAAAATCCAGCGAACTATCACCAAAGTTTTCAAAAAGTGCAAAAGGCTTTGGATGCTTTAAAATCTCAGGATGTGCGACTGCACATTCTAGTAATATTTTTTCTACTTGTCTCGTATCACTTCCATAAGCAACGCCGACCTTTACATTCTCTCGGGTGGTTTTATGGTTTTGAGTGTAATTATAGACAGTGTCTGTTATAAACTTATGATTAGGGATAATTATTACTTTATCATCTCTAGTTAATGCTCTTGTAGTACGTAATTTTATTTCAAACACACGACCTACTCTACCATCCATTTCTATAATATCTCCTGCAGATATAGACTTATCTATCATAATAAGAATACCACCTATTACGTCTTGAAATACCTCCTGCAAGGCAAGTCCTAAACCTACAAATAATGCTGCAGATGCTGTGAGCAGCACCGTAATATTAATCCCTGAAGCACTCATCGTAGCAAGCACCACCACTATATAAGCGATATACTTAATAAACTTAAAAACGCTTACAAACTTAAGTTTGTCATCGCCCTCCATTTTACGTGTCATTAATACACGTATCCACTTAAGGAGAATGCTTGTGAGTATAAAAGCTATTATTAGAATGATAAGGTGACCCACTGTAAAACCTATATGATTAGGCTCTTTACCTACACTTATAAGTTCGAAGCCTAACCATTCCTTGATGGTTCCCCATACGTCTTGTTCAATAATATCTTTTACCTTCTCTACAGTCTCTTCCTGCAGAACAAGAAGGAGTGCTAGTATCTTAACCATTTTATTAAATCTTTATAAGTAGGCTTCTTACCATACATCAATATCCCTACGCGATATATTTTTGACCCAAACCATACTGTAAACACGAATGATGCCACTAGTAAGGTAATTGATAGCGCTAGTTGCCATACTGGAACCTCAAATGGTATACGCATCAACATCACTATAGGTGAGGTAAGCGGTATGATAGAAAAAACGGTCGCTACCGTTCCATGAGGATTATCTATCACTGCAAAAAAGCCAACATAAATTCCCAACATTAACGGCATAATGATAGGTAACATAAACTGCTGTGTATCTGTTTCATTATCTACTGCTGCACCTATCGCTGCATATATAGAACTATACAGGAAGTATCCTCCTATAAAATAAATAAAGAAGCCTACTACAAGTTGCAATAACGGTAGTTTTTGAATCTCTTGCAGTAACTCAATCACCATCCCAGGATCTTCTGCTATTTGTTGCGCTTGTGAAGCAGCAGGACTCGCCGCCGATGCCGCTGAAGGATCTATACCAAATACCGTAGTAAGGACTACTAGCAAAATTCCTCCCACAATAACCCATATTGAGAATTGCGTGATTCCGGCAAGTGTAGTACCTAGTATTTTACCCATCATTAATTGGAAAGGCTTTACAGAAGATATAATGACTTCAATGATTCTATTGGTCTTTTCCTCGATTACGGAACGCATCACCATATTACCATAAATGATAATAAACATCATTAATAAGTAACCCGCAGCACCTCCAAAACCAGCTTTCACCCAATTACTCATCTTAGAACTCGTCTCTCCAGAAAAGTTTTCTATTTGTACATCTATACTGCTTTTGGCAGTTTCAAGTGTATTCAAATCTATGCCTTGAGCGATGAGATTTTCATCGGTCATTTTCTTTTCAATGCGCTTTTCTATATCTCCTATAAAACTAAAAGAAGGTGTTTCATTTCCATAAAAGGTAACAGCATCTTCTACTACAGCAGGATTATCATTAATATGGATAAGCCCATAATAACCTTCACCTTTTGCAACCTCTTTTCCAGCTTCCAATCCTTGATCACTTAGGTTGAGATACGTGGTTTGGTCTGTATTAAAAAATACAGTTTCAAATTGCCCAGAATCGTCTACTACTACAATAGTGCGTTTATCTTCGCTATTGAGTTGAGTAAGGTAAGAGATTAACAAAATCATCCCCACAAGTATAAGCGGACTCAAAAATGTCATTATTAAAAATGACTTATTACGCACTCTGGCAATGTATTCTCTTTTTATAATTAAGGTAAGAATGCTCATTTGTTTTGGCTAACTGTTTGAATGAAGATATCGTTTACACTTGGTATCACTTCCATAAAATGAGTGACTTGTCCATGATTTTTTAAGGTAGTAAGCAATTCGTTTGGTGTAGACTTATCGCCCATTTCCACACGAAGCTTACGTTCATTACCTAAACTTTTAAAATGCGCTGGAGTTACTTTAAAAGCAGCTTTGAGTTCTTGTTCTGCTTTCGCGAAAGCGGTCTCATCTAAAACCTGTACTCCTACATCAAACGTATTATTCTGGTATGCTCTCTTGATACTGTTTACCTCACCATCAAGTATTTTATTAGACTTATTAATAAGTGCTATGTGATCACAAAGCTCCTCTACAGATTCCATACGGTGCGTACTGAATATTACGGTAGCACCTTCATCACGCAATTGTAAAATCTCGTCTTTAATGAGATTTGCATTTATAGGATCAAATCCACTGAAAGGCTCATCAAAAATGAGCAACTTGGGCTGGTGCATTACGGTCACCACAAATTGGATTTTCTGTGCCTGTCCTTTAGAAAGCTCTTGAATTTTTTTATCCCACCAGTCTCCTATTTCCAGTTTTTCAAACCAATGTTTGGCTCGTTTTTTTGCATCTGCTTTTGATAAACCTTTAAGTTGGGCGAGGTAAAGCACCTGCTCCCCTACTTTCATAGATTTATATAAGCCACGCTCCTCAGGCATGTAGCCTATATCACGTATGTGATGTTGTTGTAATGGCTCACCTCCCAGCGTTACACTACCAGTATCTGGCATTGTAATCTGGTTGATAATACGAATGAGTGTTGTCTTGCCAGCGCCATTAGGGCCTAGTAGCCCAAAAATGCTTCCTTCTGGCACAGCAATAGAAACGTTATTAAGTGCGGTAAAGTCACCAAACTTCTTTGAGACTGTATCTGCAACGAGTAATGAATTCATAGATAGTGGTTAATCAAGCTAAGATAGGAATATGACCTGACGGAGGCATAACTGTTAGCTATAATTTAGGAGTTTTATTAAAACGTACTGAGACCTTTATAGTTGTAAGTCATTTATCATAACGAGAAAACTAGGCAAACAGTATTATAAAACAAGATTTACAAAACGTCCTAAAAGCAAAACCCACCCTAGACGTAAGTTCAGGATGGGAAAAAAAATTGCTATGAAAAAGAAAAATAACGTCAAACATTGTTTAACGTTATTCAAATATAAGTTTTTTTTATGAACCCTATAATTTTGGTTTCACAAAATTTGAAAGTTTCACATTATGAGAACATATCTTTAACTTTTTCAAAGAATGACTTATCTCCAGTTTCTGGATTAGGCATAAAATTATCATCTGTTGCCATCTTCTCAAAAAACTGCTTTTGCTCTTTATTAAGTGTTTTAGGCGTCCATACATTTACGTGCACCAATAAATCTCCTTTACCATACCCGTTAATAGATGGGATACCTTTACCACGCAAGCGTAGTATTTTACCACTCTGTACACCTTCTTCTATCTTGATACGTACTTTACCAGTAACAGTATCAATCTCTTTTGAAGTACCTAGTACCGCTTCACTAATACTAATGTAAAGATCTAGGTGAAGGTTATCACCTTCTCTTTGTAAGAACTCGTGATCTTTTTCTTCTATTGCTACGAGTAAATCTCCTGCGATACCATTTCCTGGCGCTTCGTTACCTTTTCCAGTAACCTTAAGCTGCATTCCATCTACTACTCCTGCAGGAATCTTGATGCTTACTGTCTCTTCGTCTATAATAAGACCTTGCGCATCTGCACCATCTGGACGTTTATCAATCATTTGCCCTGCTCCACCACAAGTAGTACAAGGAGCACTCGTTTGCATGCGGCCTAAAATAGTATTCTGGATTTTTGTCACTTGTCCAGCACCATTACAGGTAGTACATGTTTTATATGAAACTCCAGCGGCTTGCTTTTTACGTTTAACCTTGATTTTTTTCTCAACGCCGTTTGCAATTTCTTCAATAGTAAGTTTTACACGAATACGTAAGTTACTTCCCTTCACTCGACGCTGACCTCCGCCACCACCAAATCCAGAAAAACCACCTCCGCCGCCACCAAAAGCACCGCCGAAAATATCTCCAAACTGACTGAAGATATCATCCATGTTCATACCTCCACCACCGAAGCCGCCACCTCCGCCTTCAAAGGCTTGGTGACCGTATTGATCATAACGAGCACGCTTGTTATCATCACTAAGCACCTCGTATGCCTCTGCAGCTTTCTTAAAGTTTGCTTCTGCAGTATCATCACCAGGGTTTTTATCTGGGTGATATTGCACCGCTTTCTTTCGGTATGCTTTTTTAATTTCGGCTGCTGTGGCTCCTTTTGAGATACCTAATATGTCGTAAAAATCTTCTTTCATAATCAAAGCTCAGCGTTACTGAGCACTCTTAATCTATTGCAATCGCAGTATAAGTTTAAACAAAAACTGCGATGTAAATCATTTTAAAATTATTGTCCCGTAACTACTTTAGGAAACCGGATGATTTTATCTCCCAGCTTGTATCCCTTTTCTATCACGTCTACAATTTTACCTTTCAATTTCTTGTTAGGTGCTGGTATTTGAGTTATTGCCTCATGTTGATCTGCATTAAAATCATCTCCAGCTCTCACACTCATTTCCTCAAGTCCTTTAGACTTAAGCGTCTCCTTAAATTTATTGCTTATAAGCGTCATTCCTTTTACGTGAACGTCGTCTTTATCGCCTTTAAATTCATTAAGAGCACGGTCAAAATCATCTGCAACTGGAAGCATCGCTTGTATGACTTCTTGTCCAGCTGTTTTGTATAATTCTATGCGCTCCTTAGTAGTACGTCTTTTGTAATTCTCAAATTCGGCAAAAAGGCGTAAAAATTTATCCTTTTCCTCTGCCAGTTGATCTTGAACGATTTCTAGTTCGCTTCTTTCATCTTTTACCTCCTCAGTCGCCTCTACCGTTGCATCTTCTGCCTCGTGTACAAACTGCTCTTGAGCAGCTTCGTCTACTGTATTATCTGGTGTTTTATCTTCTGTTGCCATAGTGGTCTTAAATTCAATTTTTATTGAGGTGGCAAAAGTACTGCCAATTGTATCAAAATGTCAAAATGTCATTGGCTTTTTAAAACTTACCGTATCGTGATTTATCAATACATTTAATCAAACCACTTCACAAAAGTAATCCTTACTTATATGTACAACTTTGACGTGCCTAGCGGTTATTTGTTTCCATCTAAGAAGAGAATACTATGCTAATTGTTACTAGAATCATTTTTTAGATAGTCATCTATCTACATCCACAACAAGAGACAACGCTCAAAGCCATACTCCTTCTTGCGTCATGTAATAAAAAAGCTATTTCTAAGGTTTGTTACGCTTTCGCGAAAGCGTACTACTATTTAAGATAACATTATGATAAGGGCTATGGATAAATGTTAATTTTGCAGTTCACTAAATAATTTTATCAAGATGAAAAAACAAATTTTAAATACACTTGCTGCTGTAGCTCTTGTTGCAGGAGTAGTTTCTTGTAAAGGAGAAAAGAACGAGACAGAAGCAAAAGATGCTCAAGAAGTAGCTGTAGTTGAAGATGCTGCAAAATTTAAGGTAGATGCTTCAAGCTCTACAATTGCATGGGTAGGAAGCAAGCCTACAGGAAAGCACAACGGAACTATCAACATAGAAAACGGTGTTGTAAATGTTGCTGGAGATGCTATTACTGGAACATTTCTTATTGACATGACTTCTATTACTGTAACTGACCTTGAGGCTGGTGACGGAAAAGAAAGTCTTGAAGGACACTTAAAAGGAATGGCAGAAGGAAAAGAAGATCACTTTTTTAATGTTGCAAAATATCCTACTGCTGCTTTTGAAGTAACTGGAGTTACAGAAAAAGATGGTAAAAAAATGATGCAAGGTAACCTTACTATAAGAGACCAGAAGAAGAACATTGAGTTCCCAGTTTCTTATGCTGTAGAAGGTGAAAATATGACACTTACAAGTGAGCCATTTACTATTGATCGTACTGATTGGGGAGTAAACTACGGATCACAATCTGTATTTGACGATTTAGGAGATAAATTTATCTCTGACGATATCGAGCTTACTGTAAATCTTAAAGCTACTAAAGCTTAAGACTTCCTTTTTATAGAGCGTAAAAAAAGCCACTCTCACGAGTGGCTTTTCTTTTTTTGGTTAGTCCAATAAGCTTTCTATAGCCTTGTCAATTTTTGGATATTTAAATTCATATCCATCTGTCTTAATTTTAAGAGCACTTACTTTCTGGCTTTCTAAAACTATTACTGCCATGTCGCCTAGCATGAGTTTAAGTGCAAACTTAGGGACTCTAGAGATGATAAGTGGCTTGCCCATAGTGTCTGCCACCACTTCTGTCAGCTTTTTATTTGTAACTGGTTGTGGTGCTACCCCATTATATATGCCAGCCAATTTATTTTTTAATATATGGAAGTAAATCCCTGCCATATCATCCACATGAATCCATGATTGCCATTGTTTTCCTGATCCTAGTGGTGCACCTGCTCCATATTTTACAGGTTGCATAATTTTAGGTAACGCTCCACTATCTTTGTCAAGAATAATCCCCGTTCTCACACGGCTAGTAATGATATCAAGTTTTTGGAATTCTAAAGCAGCTTTTTCCCACTCTTCGACAACTTGTCCTAAAAAACCTTTAGCATATTCTGGATAAGACTCATCATACATTTTTGTAAATGAAGATGGATATCCACCTACTGCACTAGCAGATATGTAATGCTTTATAGAAATGGGTTGGTTTTTAGACCGCTTTCGCGAAAGCGCACTATACAACAATCTCGCTGTTGTAGCTCTACTTTCAAAAATTGCTTTTTTATTTTCTGGTGTCCAGCGCTGCGCAATGGATGCTCCAGCAAGGTGGATGATAGTTTCTACTCCTTCAAAACAAGCTTCGTCTAGCTCATCTGTCTTTGTATTCCAGTAAAAACCTTTATAATTAGGTGTATCCTCAATTTTATCTTTTGAGGTAGTTAGATAATGTACACTTATGCCGTCTTTATGACATAAGTCTGTGAGTGCGCGCCCTACTAATCCCGTTGCGCCTGTAATAAGAACTTTCATTATTAATTGATTGATGAACGATAAAGGTACAAAGTAGTGTTATTTATCTTTTAACACTTGTAGGAATTTAGTGTAACTTTAACGTTACTCCTTACCGTCTACATAGTCTTGAAGGTAGCTGTAACGCTCAGTGAGCTTTCCATCTTGCGTCATTCTCGCTCGATCAAGAAGTCCTGTTTTATCTCCATTAAAAAACGCTGGAATCACATGCTTTAAGAACATCTCACCAAAACCTTCACTAGCATCCTTAGGTAATTCACATGGGAGGTTATCTACAGCCATCATAGCAATCACACCATCCCTATTATAATCGTCTTCTTGTTCTGTAGCAGGATTGTACCCATAAAATGGATCTGCAATAGTAGAAGGACGAATGGTACTCGCCACTGGACCGTCTATATCGCAAGATACATCTGCAACAAGATTAATCTTAAACTCTGGATGTTTTGCATCTTCTCTAGTAAATAGATAAGGAGCACCATCACCGTAAAAATGTCCAGCAATAAAGTAATCTGTCACCTTTGCATACTTCATAAAGTCGCTCTCATATCCAGAAGGGTCTTTATAAAACTCTGATCGAGAACCTTCTGTACCATCTATACGTTTATTATACTCAAGTACGTCAATAGTACAATATACTGGCTCACTAAATTCTTCATTTAAATAAGCCTGATCTGTCACCTCCTTAATTTTGAGATGATCAAGAATCTCTTGTGCTCCGCGGGCAACCTTTCCACTACCTGAGAGACAAATTTTAATAGCAGGAAGCTTGATTTTATCTAGTTGGCTTTTTACAGCCTCAAGATCTAATAGCGTTTCTACCATAGGAAGTTCAAAAAGTCCATCACGTAATCCTAATAATCTAAAACCATTATATGCACCTACCAATCCAGCGTAGCGACCAAAACCTATAAGTCGCGCTCCGCTAGCCTTTGTAATCACTTCGTGATCATACATCTCTATATTCTTATCAAGTATAGCCTTGAGCAACTCACGGTTGTATGGTTGCTTCTTAATGGTATGGCTAAAAAAGAAATACTTTTTATTAGGTACAAGCGCCTCCATAGGCACCTCCTTTACTCCTATCATCACATCTGCATCAGAGACATCTTCCTCAACATCAAACCCGTTTATAGTATATGCCATATCAGGAAATACACGGATATCAGATGCTTCAACAACAAAGCTTGCATCTTCAAATTGCTCTCTTGCTTCGGCCAGTTTTTCTGGAGAAAAAACAACTCTTCTATCTGGTGGATTCTTACGTTCCTTGATAATTGCAAATTTCATAGTGTGTGAAGTTTTGGCAGTGTCTGTAGTTGGTACAGCTTTTGCATAATATTAATAGCAAATATAAGCTTTAGTAGTATATTTGTAGTTCCGCTTTCGCGAAAGCAAGGTGGAAATTTTAATACTGGGGTCGACTGGTTTTGACAGCGAGACCAATAGTATTGTAAGCGTGTCGAGCGCTGGAAAACAGCTCGTAAATCTCATTTTTCATCTTTTTAAACGGCGAGAACAACTACGCCCTAGCTGCATAATCTGAATTATAGTAAGATTAAGCCTCGGTCTACAAGGTAGACAAGCAGGAAGTCACTCGAGAGCCTTGGTTTACGGCAATCGATATAGTGACTTCGTAAAAGTAAACCTATCCCTCGTAGGGCTTTGATGCGAGAGAGACACCTAATTGAAGATAAGGGGTGCGTTGGTAGTTTCTAACCGGCAATCTCACGAAAATTCAAACAGAAACTACACACGTAGAAAGCAGTAATATTGCTTGTTTGGACGAGGGTTCGAATCCCTCCGACTCCACTGATTGAGTAACAAAACTCAATAAAAAATCCCGTAAACATCTAGTTTACGGGATTTTTCACTTCTATCAATGTCGGTTAACATCACCGAAATGAAATCCTACATCATATTGTACAGCGTTGATTAAAAGTTTTTACTGTAGTATTTTGAAATAATTGCAAATCAATTATCTTATTGTTTTGACTTTTGCTTCGCGTCCTTATGAGCATTGTCTTGCACTGCATTTTCTTTATTAGAAAGTGTTTTGCTTCCAGCTTTATCGACCTCTCCAGCGTCCATTTTAGGTTGGGATGAATCCTTGTTTTGATCTCCGTATTGATTTATGTGCTTATCCTTGTGTACACCGTGCTCCTTATTGTCAAGATCTGCTGCTCTTTTAGTATTGTCCATAATGCTTATTATATTAGTTTTCTTTTTATTTTCTTCAAATTTGGAACAAACTCTTTTTTAAAAGATCGTTTGTTCTTTATCCAGTCATAGGTATAATAACCTAGTTGAGCGACTGTCACTATTCTGAATATTTTTCCTACTATTTTCATGTGATCCGTTTTAGTTTCACATAAATTTAATCGGACACTAATATAATTTAAGCTGGATTATGACATTTTAACTAGCAACCGTTAAAGACCTCTAAATGATTCACCTATAGCGCTGGCAATTTAAGTTTTATTAAAAAAAATGATAAAGTATTGAAAACGACCTACATTAAAGACAATCACAATTTTCAAATTCTCATGATGAGAGCTTCTACTAACTAAGAAGCTATAAGCTTATCAATAGTTCCCATCGCATCAAACAGCGAATTAAATTGATAATTAGTTTGACTAATGATATTTTCGGAAACTACACAATGTGATTGTATGTAAACAGATTTCATACCTGAATTTAAAGCTGCTTGTAAGCCTAGCTCACTATCCTCAAAGATGTAAACATCTTTAAAGTCAGCGGGTTTTATGTTTAAACTATTTGCCAACTTTAAATAAGGTTCTGGATTAGGTTTTGGATTTACATAATCTTCATAGCCGTACATCACAGGTACTTCAAACTTCCAGAATTTTATACAGTCTTTTACAAAGTTACTGCTTGCATTACTGGCTATACCATAGGGTATATTGCGCTTTTTCAGATATTCAAAGAGCTTTCCTACACCATTATAATGTTCTACTTCATTAATTTGCTCAGTTAGATAATTGTTTTTAACTGTTAGTAGCTCCTCGGCTTGAGAATGACTTCCAAATTTTTCACACAATATCTCTGATATGATTATTGGTGATGCGCCAGATTTAATATCACCAGAAGTTATTACTACAGTAGCATCCAGCACCTCATTTACAGCAAACTGCCAAGAGGCAAAATGTATGTGCTTACTATAAGCTATCACTCCATCAAAATCAAATAATACTCCTTTAACCATTGATTATAATTTTTCTGATAAAATAGAAGCTAAATACTTGTTTAAAAACTTATTCGTAGGATCCATAGACTTACGTAAATCTTTAAAATCATTCCACTTTGCGTAGAGTTTAGTTAGCTCTGGATCTTTAGCGGCAAAGCGCTTTCCCCAATGTGGTCTTCCTCCATATTTAAGAAAAATGTCTTCTACCGTTTTAAATGCTTCATAACTATCTGCACTAGATGCATCTCTTGAAACACAACCCATCGTTACCGTTTTTCTCTTGTAAGCATTACTCAACCAGCTATCATCACTATCTACAAAACGCACATCCATAGGTATGTGGATGAATGATTTATTTTTAAAACTATTTATAGTTTCTGACATTTCTTTAAGTAATGAAGGGAATTTATCAAAATCAACTGTCCACTCTGCAAGCTCAAGCGTTGATCCTCTAGATTTTGTAACAGTAGCCTGGTATAAATTTCCTTTATGTTCTTTTCTACTTTTAAAAAATCGCTGGTAGAGAATTTTATTTGCAAAATATATAGTCCAAGGAGCTGTCTTAGTCAGCTGATATAAAAATTTTGAGGCCTTTCTTCTATTTTTCAAATATGCAGGTCCTAGATCTTCTTCAACATGTTGATCTTTTGGAATCTTCTTCCCCTTTATCACATAACCCATCCCTGTATGAGGAAGCCATAATATTCTTAAGAAATCATGATTAGATAAATAGTCACCTAGGTTTTTCGTCCATGTAGCATCACTCTCAGGTTCTTCAATCAGATGTAGTGTGTATGATTCCTCACATTGCAGTGTAATGGTAGAGAAAGCACCTAAAACTCCCAGAGATACTCTCACAGCATCCATGAGCATATCATTTTCATTAATCACCTGGATTGTACCATCTGCTTGGATGAGTCTACAACTTGTCATATATGACGAGATAAGTCCTCCATTAGTCCCATGTGTACCAGTTGCTAAGGCTCCACCTAATGTAATAGTGTTGATGTCTGGCAGACAAGGAATACACCAATCTAAACTCTCTATTTTTTCTAGAAGGTCTTTAAGCTCAATTCCAGATTGGACAGTTATTTTTTTAGATGCTTTATCAACATCAATTATCCGATTATAATTCTTGATATTAATAAGCGAGTCTGTCCCTGCAGCAATATCTGATGAGGATTGTTTAGAACCGTAAAACCTGACATTGTCAGCGTTCTTAATGGCATCTGCAAATTCTTCTTCTGTAGTGATATCATAGCTATTTGTAAATGAATGTTTTACATTTTCATTCCAGCTAATCCAAGTATTTTCTTTCTTCAATTTTTTTATTGCAAAGTTATATTGAATTTTAAC
>CAJXSW010000081.1 GCA_913060645.1 uncultured Dokdonia sp.
CGAGATAGGAGTCCGTCTCGTGGGCTCGGAGATGTGTATAAGAGACAGATCCTAAGGTGGATGCCATTTTTGGTTTACATATTAATAGTGCTACTCCTGTGAATACTATAAAATATAAACCAGGTGGAACGATGGCAGCTACAGAGCGTTTTGTAGTAAATGTAAAAGGAAAGCAATCTCATGGTAGTCAGCCTTGGTCTGGAGTGGACCCTATTTTAATATCTGCTCAGATTATCAATGGTTTCCAGAGTATTATCTCTCGTGAGAGTGAATTAACGGAGGAAGCTGCGGTAATTACCGTAGGAAAAATAACATCTGGAACACGATTTAACATCATCCCAGAAAGTGCCGAAATGATAGGAACTGTACGTACACTAGATCCAGATATGCGTACAAAAATCATACGTCGTATGGATGAAATGGCTGCGGGCATAGCAAAAGCGTATGGCGGTGAGGCTACGATAGACTGGCAAAATATGACTGTCGTAACTTACAATGATCTTGATCTTACTGCACAAATGCTACCTACCTTACAACAAGTAGGTGGTACAGAAAACGTGTCGCTACAGAAAGCGGTCACTGGTGGAGAAGACTTTTCTTTCTTTCAAGAGAAAGTACCTGGCTTCTATTTCTTTTTAGGAGGTATGACCGCTGGAAGCACTGAAGCTTTTCCTCATCACACACCAGATTTTGTGATTGATGAAGCTGGATTCCAACTAGGCGTTAAGGCATTAAGCCAGATGAGTATAGACTACTTAAACGGTAAATAAAAATTAGATCCCTATGAAGTTATTTTTCAAAACATTAATGCCGTTTGCAGTTGCTGCAATGGCGGCAACCACCTTACATTCTCAAGAGAATGATCGACCAATTTTCAAGGACGGAGAAGCACAGGTAGTTCCTGCATTTGATACGCTTAAAACTTGGATTCGCGAGGATTTATGGGTTGAAACAGAATTTGACACAGATGGTGATGGCGAGCTAGATCGCATGCACGTAGATGTGACAAGACCCCTACAAACCGAAAGCGGACTAAAACTGCCCGTTATTTATGAGACAAGCCCTTATTATGCAGGTGTTGCAGCAAATGATCCAAACTTGTTTTATGATGTAAACCATGAAATAGGAGCTCAAGAAAAACCAATAGCAAACGGAGTAGTCATACGAAGAGGAAAACGTCCTGTAATTTCAAATTCGCTCATTAAGACTTGGATTCCTAGGGGTTATATTGTGGTGCATTCTTCCTCTCCAGGAACTGGACTATCAGAAGGATCTCCTACAGTAGGTGGTGATAATGAGTCACTAGCGCCTAAGGCCGTTGTAGATTGGCTTAATGGTAGAGCAAAAGGTTATAAAGAAATAGATAGTAATGAAGAGGTAAAAGCATTCTGGTCTACAGGTAAAGTTGGGATGACCGGAACATCTTACAATGGCACCCTGCCACTAGCTGCTGCAACAACTGGAGTTGATGGTCTTGAAGCTATCATTCCTATAGCTCCTAATACTTCATATTATCACTATTACAGATCTAATGGCTTAGTGCGCTCTCCTGGAGGATATCTAGGGGAAGATATCGATGTACTGTACAACTTTATACATAGTGGAGACGAATCTAAAAGAGCGTATGCAGATAGTCTCGTGAGAGATATCGAGCTTAAAAACGGGATGGACCGTGCAACAGGGGATTACAATGATTTCTGGGCAGGTAGAGATTACCTTAATGATATGAAGCCTATGAAAGCAGCATTATTAATGTCTCATGGTTTTAATGACTGGAATGTAATGCCAGAACATAGCTACCGCATCTACAAGAGAGCCCAAGAAATGGGAATCCCTAGTCAGATTTTTTATCATCAGAATGGTCATGGAGGTCCGCCACCTATGAAAATGATGAACAGATGGTTTACAAAATATTTACACGAAATAGATAATGGTGTTGAAAATGATCCCAAAGCGCAAATTGTTAGAGAAAACGATGCTAGAGATCAACCTACACCTTATGAAAACTATCCAAATCCACAAGCAAAGGATATTACATTATACTTAGGAAAAAGTACTAATGGAGCTGGAACGTTATCTATCCAAAAAGCAAAAAAACTACCTAAGGAAACACTTGTAGACGATGCTACTGTGAGCGCTAAAGATATGATGAAAGCTTCTGCATCTCAAAACAGATTATTGTACCTCACTCCTACTCTTAAGGATGAATTACATATTTCTGGAACACCTAAAGTGACTATTAGTGTATCTAGTAGTAAGGAAGCAGCAAACTTGAGCGTCTACCTTGTTTCATTACCTTATGAAGAAGGAAAAGAAATTAAAATAACAGATAATCTCATCACTCGTGGATGGGCAGATCCTCAAAATCACACCTCTATACGTAAGAGTGAGCCTCTTAAGAAAGGTGAATTTTATGAAGTGACATTTGACCTAATGCCAGACGATCAAATTATAAGAAAAGGACAGCAAATAGGCTTGATGATTTTCTCTAGTGATAGCGAGTTTACAGTACTTCCTAATCCTGGAACAGAGCTAACAGTAGATTTGTCAAAAACTAAACTTACACTACCAGTTTTAGGTGGAGAAACGACCTTCAGTAAAACGATTAATTAATAATATCATTACCATAAATGAAGTATACAACAACCTTATTATTTTCTAGTGTCTTACTGTTTACCGCTTTCGCGAAAGCGCAAACAAATCTAGAAAAAGAAATCACAGCTATAGAATCAAAAGTAATCGAGTGGCGTAGAGATTTTCACCAAAACCCAGAATTAGGAAATCGTGAATTCAATACTGCCGATAAAATTGCAAAACATCTTAAGTCTTTAGGAATTAAAGTTCAGACAGGAGTTGCGAAAACAGGTGTTGTAGGAATTCTTGAAGGAAAACGCAAAGGAAAAGTAGTTGCTTTGCGAGCAGATATAGATGCACTACCTGTAAAAGAACGTGCAGATTTACCATTTAAATCTACAGCGATGGGTGAATATCAAGGTAATCCTGTGCCTGTAATGCACGCTTGTGGGCATGATACACATATTGCAATCCTTATGGGTGTTGCCGAAGTACTTGCAAAAAATAATGATTTTGCAGGAACGGTAAAATTCATTTTCCAACCAGCAGAGGAAGGTGCTCCTCCGGGAGAAGAAGGTGGTGCCGAGCTTATGGTAAAAGAAAATGTTCTTAAAAACCCAGATGTAGATGCCATCTTCGGACTGCATATAGGTTCTGGTCAAGATGTAAATACCATCGCCTATAAACCTGGAGGGATTATGGCAGCTTCCCAGAGTTTTGAAATCCATGTAAAAGGAAAGCAAAGTCATGGTTCTACACCATGGACGAGCCGTGATCCTATCATGGCTGCTGTAAAAATTATAGATGGACTGCAAACCATTATTTCTAGAGAAATCCCACTTACAGAAGAAGCGGCTGTATTATCTATAGGACAGATTAATGCAGGTGTGCGAAGTAATATTATCCCAGAAGAAGTACATATAGTAGGTACATTACGTACGCTAGACTATGATATGCAAGCTTTTATAAACCAGCGTATGAAGGAGATGATTCCTGCTATTGCTGCAGCCTATCGTACAGAAGCTACGCTAACTATTCCTGACGGCTACCCTATCACATTTAATGACGTAGCACTTACCACACAAATGCTTCCATCACTCGAGAAAGCTGCTGGTAAGGAAAATGTCTCTGTTATAAAAGCTATTACAGGTGCCGAAGATTTTTCATTCTTTCAGAAAGAAGTTCCAGGGCTTTATTTCTTTTTAGGAGGTAAAACACCAGGAAGCACAGAAGCTTTTCCTCACCACACGCCAGATTTTTACATTGATGAGAGCGGGATGCTGCTAGGAGTAAAAACATTTGTACAACTTACACATGACTATTTAGGGCAATAACCCCTACTCCATCATTACGGTAAAGATTATATTAACGACAGTTAACCAATGTGTTAACTGTCGTTTTTTTTATGTGAAAAATGAATGAAAACTATAAATTTCGTTCAATAACTATAAAAATAGTTGTGTAACTATACTTTTCGTTGTAAGTTTGAATTATCAATCATTAGATAATCAATTGTGTACATGGAAAAACTAACAAATAAAGAAGAAGAAGTAATGCACGCACTATGGAAACTAGAGCGCGCTTTTGTTAAAGAAGTGGTTGCTAGTTTGCCAGAAGGTAATCATTATAACACTATATCCACCATTGTGCGTAACCTCGCAGATAAAGGATATGTAGGCTACCAAGCGTTTGGAAAGACCCATCAATATTTTCCTGTGGTATCTCTTCAGGCTTATAGAAAAGAGTTTATGGAAACTACGAGTCAAAAGTTTTTTGGGAACTCCTATAAAAATATGGTGTCATTTTTTGCCAAAGAAGAAAAGATTTCTGCAGATGAGCTTAGGGAAATTTTAGCAATCATAGAAAAAAAGTAACTTATGGAAGTCCTTATTTTAATAGCAAAAAGTATTGGAATTCTATCCTTGTTTTATGTGATATACATTTCCATCTTGCACAAAAACACGCTCTTTACAGCAAACAGGCATTTTCTCATTGCTGGTATTCTTGCAGCACTTACGCTACCCTTTTTAGAATTTACTCAAGTTACAGAGATAGTGTTGCCATCTCAACCAGCTTTTGACACGTCTAATGTAGTTCCATTGTCGCAAGTTGAATATCTTCCTACGGTAATCACAGCAGAGGTGCCAACAATTGATTGGTGGCAAATAGCATTGCTTATATATATCGCAGGCGTTATTGTCATGTGTATTAGATTAGGTATGCAACTATTCTCACTTAGAAGCCTCATTTCTTCAGGAACTGTGGTACAAAGAAATGCATACACATATGTAACTGTCACAAATAATATAGCACCCTTCTCCTTCTTCTCGTATATCGTATATAATCCCGAGCTTCATACATTAGAAGAGCTCGAGATGATATTAGCTCACGAGCAAATTCATGCAGGACAACGCCATTCCATAGACATCCTAATCACACAAATTATATTAGCACTTCACTGGTGCAATCCGCTGGCGTGGTTGTATAAGCAGAGTCTAGAACAAAATTTAGAATACATTGCAGACGCTCATGCTATCCAGCGCATTAATAATCCGCAGCAATATCAACGTACACTGGTTAAGGTTTCATCTCCCTCCATTAGACCAGTGCTTACTAATCAATTTTATCAATCATTTATCAAAAAACGAATCGTTATGCTCAACACACCACAATCAGGTAAACACCATCTTTGGAAACTGGGATTAATCATCCCGCTCGTCTCTTTCTTTCTATATTCTTTTAATGTAAAAGAAGTAGTCACTTATGTTGAAGAGGACAATACCGCTTTCGCGAAAGCGGAAACACCTTCTATTAACCCAGTACTCAACAATGAATTTACAATAACAAGAAATAGCACAGCCCGTGATTTAGATAACATTGAAAAAGAAGTTGCCGAAAGATTTCCGCAGAGCTTAATACGCTTTTCAAATCGAAGAATAGCCGAAAGTGGAATTGTAAAACGTTTTGACTTTCAAACTAAGTTTGCTGGAGACCGTGTTTTCCATACACGTTTCAAACGCGCCAAAGATATCTCTAAAGCCTGGGAAGGGTATCAAATTAGTATAAATGAAGGAGGTATTAATGTTGTAGAAAATGGAGAAAATGGGACTTCATTTCGAATTGATATAGATAAACTTGAATTCTTAAATTTGCCTGGCACCGTCTATGACAGAGCACTTATTAAAAATGGGGAGAGCTATGAGGAAGAAAACAGAGGGAATTATCCAAGAGCATCATATAACCCACCCGTTGTGGTTAAAGACACAATGTTTATAAACCAAAATTCTAAAATCCAGATAAGAGATACTCTAATGGTACCTAAGGTTTTAAATTCTCAAGATACTTATAGCTTTACAATAACAAAAAACTCGCAACCTAATGAACTAGATGCACTTAAAAAGTCTCTCAAGGAGAAACACGGAGCAACCCTAAAAATAAAGGATGTCGATTATAACAATCAAGGAGAGATTACCAATATAAAATTAGATTTTCAAGATTCTGCTGGGAATAATAAAAAGTACGTGGTCCAAAGTGACAGGCCTATTGCAGATATCTATATATACAGAGATGCAGATGGACGCTCTGGAATGGGTAATGCAACTGCTATAAGCGATATGGAGATAGAAGAGCAACTCAATGATATGAGAACTCAAATGAAAGAGCGCAGAGATGCTATGATGAATACTAGAGATAGTATGCGTACAAATATGGAAGCTCGTAAGCAAGATATGCGTGCTCGTATGGAAGAGCGTAGAAGTCTGCAAGGGAGAGCTCAGGTAGACTCTATGAGACAAGATATGCTATCACGACGTGACAGTATGAAAATGCAAATGAAGGAGCGACGTGAGAATATAAAAAGCGATAGAGAAGACTATAAAAATAGCAGGCAACAAAGAGACATGCGCTACGTAACACTCGACGAAAAAACTTACTACTTTGTGGTTAGCCCTGAAGGATCTAAGAGTTTCTATGATCGATGGGGAAAACAAATAAAAGAAGATACTCCACTTTATCAAAAACTATTGGATGAAGCTTCCTCTACTGTATCTAGTTCATCACAGGATAAGTTAATGGAACAATTACCTGAAGAAGATATTTTGAAATCTGACTCCTCCGATAAACCTATCTATTATGTTAACGATAAAAAGATGTCAGTTAGCCAACTAAAAGAAATGGATGTGGCTCCTAATAATATTTTGACTCTAACAGTCTATAAAGGGGAAAAAGCAATTGAACTCTACGGTAAAGAGGCTGTTAATGGTGTTGTCGTAATAGAAACAAAAGAGTAAAAGGTAATTAATCTTGAGTAAAAGTCCGCTTTCAATCAGAAAGCGGACTTTTTTATGCGCTGTTTTTTTCAACTTCCACTTGTAAAAATTCACTCCAAAATGATGAAATCGGATTAATAAGGTTCAAATGAGCCATAATTTGCCTACAAAAATTCTAAATAGCTCAAAAAGTCCCTACAGAACTAACACAATGAATGATTATTAGCATTGTGGCTAACATATATCAACCAACTTGAAGACATTGGTATTACACATTTTAATCTATGTCATTAATTTAGTTATAATATTCATGTTAATTTCATTAAAAACTTCTTTTCAATTTGTTTTACTGCGTTCAAGATGACTTCTTTGCTTCATCAATAACAAACAACGCATCTAGTAACAATCAAAAACATCTATTATGAAAACGCAAGCAAACAACAAGCCGCAAGTAAAAACAAACAAAGTTTTAGGAATCTATACCGTATTTATGGTAAGCCTTAGTATCTCTTATATAGTAACTACATTTTACATTTAGGGAATTAATCACTCCGACATTCATCAATCAACATTCATCAATCAGCATTCATCAATCAATAATTACTAATCAATCAAAAACCATCCATTATGAAAACGCAAGTAAACAACAAGCCGCAAGTAAAAACGAACAAAGTATTAGGAATCTATACCGTATTTATGGTAAGCCTCAGTATTTCTTATATAGTCACAACCTTTTTACAATTAGGGAATTAATCACTCCGACATTTATCAATCATCATTCATCAATCAATCACTAATCATTCATCAATCAAAAAATCTTATTATGATCCAAATTATCATCACTGCACTAGAACTTATCTTCGGATAAATAATTGACCTCTTCACACCGCCGAGTTAAGGCCTGCTCTGTGTGTGTTTTTTAAAAACTTACTTTAGATATAGCACGTTTTCGCGAAAGCGTACTAATCACATCCCTCCCATTCTTTCCGATAGTATATTTTCAGCTACATTTGGGCTTTTATAATTTTGGCACGCTCGTTGGAGTTGTCATCACCAATCAATACCCATTGTACGATGAAAAATTTATTTCTCGCAATCCTTACTACCGTATTCGTAGTAAGCTGCAATTCGGTAAAAAAGACTACTGCAACCCTTAACAGCGGTAATTATGATGATGCCATCGCGATTACTCTTAAAAAGTTGCAACGCAATCCAGATAAAAAAAATAAGCAAGACTTTGTGCTCCTTCTTGAAGATGCGTTTGCAAAAGCATCTGCGCGCGATACAGATCGTATTTCATTTCTCGTAAAAGAAAATCAGGAAACAAATCTTGAGGAAATTTATGAGACCTATGTGTCGTTACAAAGACGTCAAGATCGTATAAGACCTATCTTACCTTTGCAAGTAATTGACGAGAATAGAACTGCTCGTTTTGACTTTGTAAACTATACAGATGAACTCATATCTTCTAAGGAAAAGCTAGCTGCTTCCTTATATAACAGTAGCCTTGACGCTATCACTACAGCATCTTCAAAAGAGGATTATCGTACTATCTATGATGATCTAGCCTACTTAAATACACTTAAGCCAGGTTATAAAGACATCAAAAATGTGATGGAATCTGTACATCTTAAAGGGACAGACTATGTTGCTGTGACTTTATTTAATGATAGTAACATAGCGTTACCAGTAAGATTAGAAAACGAGCTGTTAGACTTCTCTACCTACGGCCTTAACGATTTCTGGACCGTGTATCACAGTAATCCGCTTAATGAAGTTACTTATGACTACAATATGGAACTTGCTTTTACAGAGATTAATATTTCACCAGATCGCATCAAAGAAAGAGAGGTGCAACAAGAAAAACTCATTAAAGATGGCACCATCGTTTTAAAAGATGAAGATGGTAATGTGGTTTATGATGAGGATGGTGAGAAAGTACTGGTAGATAATATGATTACTGTACGTTGCACGTACTTTGAGTTTATCCAGAACAAAGCTGTAAATGTAGTAGGCCGCGTGCGCTATTCTGATAGTAATACAAATCAAGTTTTGCAGTCACTTCCGCTAGCATCTGAGTTTGTTTTTGATCACAGATATGCGACCTACAGAGGTGATAGAAGAGCACTGGAAGATGAGCTTTATGATCGTACTCGCAATAGAGCAGTCCCGTTTCCTACTAATGAGCAAATGGTGTACGACGCTGGTGAAGACCTCAAAAACCGTATAAAAGACATTATTTTAAGAAATAATAACTAGTCTTTATAAATAGATAAAAGCCGTAACGCTATGCGTTACGGCTTTGTTTTTTAGCTACTTTTGACGGTATGCAAACACTCTATAAATTTCTTGCCAAAGTTAATAAGGCAGTACTTCCCTCCTATTCAAAACGTGGTCTCGACCTTACACAAGCTAGTAAAGTGCAGCTTGCGATTATCGGGTATAGAATCTGGGTTACAAAGAGAGCGTTAGATTAAATCTTTTCGGCGAGTGCTTGTACACTTATCGCTCCATGACTATCTGCATAAACCGCTGTCCCATTTTTGATTAAAATCATTTGCGGACTCTGGTGTATTACTTGAAATTTATGTCCCACTTCGTTAGACACTTCTCTATACGCCTTAAGGTCTAAATAATAAATATCTAACTGATTAGGGTCTAAATCGTACTGAGATTCTAACTGGCGTATTACCATACGGCTTATACCGCAAGTTGTAGAATGCTTGAAAATTGCCTGTGGCTTCGTTTCAGAATCTTTTGCGATTTGATCAAGTTGCTCTAAAGTGGTTAATTGCTTCCAAGGCATAGGTGCTTTTTCCTCTTTTGGCTCCTTATCTCCTCCAAACATTGAATTGAATATTCCCATTGTAATTAAGTTCTTTTTTACAAAGGTAGTCGTTGTGTCTGTGTTACGCTTTCGCGAAAGCGTGAAATAGTTCTTAAATAAGTCATAAAGTCAGCTGATACAAGAGTTTACAAGACATTTTGTCTATAAGCCGCTGTGGAATAATAATTGACTTTAGTCCATCAAACAAAGGACAAACCAAGACATTAAAGAAAGGTACTCACCTCTTTTAAAGTCTATTAAACATATACTATGAATATAAATAATTATACCATAAAATCACAGGAGGCCATCCAAAGAGCACAGCAAATTGCTCAGGAAATTGGCCACCAGCAGATAGAAAATGAGCATATTTTTAAAGCAATCTTTGAAATAGATGAGCACGTTACTCCATTCTTGCTACAGAAGCTTGATGTAAATATTCCGTTATTCCAGCAGGTTTTAGATAGCACCTTGCAGAGCTATCCTAAAGTATCTGGCGGAGATATTGTACTAGGTCGCGAGGCAAATAAAGCACTCACGGAGGCTAGTATTATTGCCAAAAATATGAACGATGAGTATGTCTCTATTGAGCATTTGATACTCGCAATCTTTAGCACTAAAAGTAAAGTAGCTCAAATCTTAAAAGATCAAGGAGTAACAGAAAAGCATTTACGTGCCGCGATTGACGAAGTACGTAAAGGAAATCGTGTGACTTCTCAAAGTGCCGAAGAAACCTATAATTCTTTAAACAAATACGCAAAAAACTTAAATGAACTTGCGCGTAATGGCAAACTAGATCCTGTAATAGGCCGTGATGAAGAGATACGACGCATATTACAAATCTTAACGCGTCGTACAAAGAACAATCCTATCCTTGTAGGAGAGCCAGGGACTGGTAAAACAGCCATTGCCGAAGGTCTTGCGCATAGAATTGTA
The DNA here is from genome assembly GCA_913060645.1 of uncultured Dokdonia sp. Lineage (GTDB taxonomy): Bacteria > Bacteroidota > Bacteroidia > Flavobacteriales > Flavobacteriaceae > Dokdonia. The sequence continues at coordinate 10,606 of CAJXSW010000081.1, forward strand.
GATGGCGACATCCCAGAAAACTTGCAGAATAAGCAAATATTTGCCCTTGATATGGGAGCGCTTATTGCTGGAGCAAAATTTAAAGGAGAGTTTGAAGAACGTCTTAAAGCGGTTATTAAAGAAGTCACAGAAAGTGATGGCGATATCGTACTATTTATAGATGAGATACACACACTGGTGGGAGCCGGCGGCGGACAAGGAGCGATGGATGCGGCAAACATCCTAAAACCTGCACTAGCGCGTGGAGAACTACGTGCAATAGGTGCTACTACGCTTGATGAGTATCAAAAATACTTCGAAGCAGATAAAGCACTTGAACGTAGATTCCAAAAAGTGGTGGTAGATGAGCCAGATACGGAGAGTGCAATTTCTATCTTACGTGGTATCAAAGATAAGTACGAGACACACCACAAAGTGCGTATCAAGGATGATGCAATCATCGCAGCGGTAAAATTATCACAACGCTATATCACGAGCAGATTTTTACCAGACAAGGCAATTGACCTTATGGATGAAGCTGCTGCAAAAATGCGTATGGAAATCAACTCTAAGCCAGAAGAGCTTGACGTATTAGACCGTCGTGTGATGCAACTAGAGATTGAGATTGAGGCAATCAAGCGAGAGAAAGACGAAGATAAGCTCAAAAGCCTACGTGCAGATCTTGCAAACCTTAAAGAGGAACGCAATGATCTAAATGCACAATGGCAATCTGAAAAAGATATCGTCGAGAGTGTACAAACGGCAAAGCAAGACATAGAAAACTATAAAATAGAAGCAGAAATTGCCGAGCGAGAAGGTAATTATGGTCTTGTGGCAGAGCTACGCTATGGTAAAATAAAAGATGCTCAAGAGCAACTAGAAGAATTACAAAAGGATCTTGCAAACCAGGCAGATACTTCGCTTATTAAAGAAGAAGTAACCAGCGAAGACATTGCAGAGGTAGTTGCAAAATGGACAGGAATCCCAGTGCAAAAAATGCTACAGGGAGAACGTGAGAAGTTACTTCAGCTAGAAGACGAGCTGCACAAACGTGTAGTGGGACAACGAGAAGCTATTGTAGCAGTAAGTGATGCTGTACGACGTAGTCGTGCAGGATTACAAGATCAGAAAAAACCAATTGGTTCGTTCTTATTTTTAGGAACAACCGGTGTAGGTAAAACTGAACTTGCAAAGGCACTTGCAGAGTATCTCTTTGATGATGAAAATGCAATGACGCGCATTGATATGAGTGAGTATCAAGAGCATCACAGTGTGAGTCGTCTGGTGGGAGCGCCTCCGGGATACGTAGGTTATGATGAAGGTGGCCAGCTTACGGAAGCCGTGCGACGTCGTCCATACTCTGTAGTTTTACTAGATGAGATTGAAAAAGCACACCCAGATACTTTTAACGTGTTGTTACAGGTGCTTGATGAAGGTAGACTTACAGATAACAAAGGCCGCACTGCCGACTTTAGAAATGCCATTATCATAATGACTTCAAATATGGGGAGTCATATCATAAAAGAGCGTTTTGAGGCTATTCCAGATGTAGATGCTGCGATGGAGTCTGCAAAGATTGATGTACTCGGGTTGCTTAAGCAAAACATACGTCCAGAGTTCTTAAATAGAATAGATGACATTGTAATGTTTAGTCCGCTTACGCGAAAGGATATTAGGGATATTGTGAAGTTGCAGTTTAGAGGAATTCAAAAAATGCTCTCTCAACAGAACATTACCCTTGATGCTACAAAACAGGCAATAGATTTCATCTCTGAAGCAGGTTTCCAGCCAGAATATGGAGCTAGACCAGTAAAGAGAGCAATGCAACGCGAAGTGCTTAACCAGTTATCAAAGGAAATTTTGAGCGGTAAAGTAGCATCAGACAGCGTGATACTCGTAGATTCTTTTGACGACAAACTCGTTTTTAGAAACGAAGCAGAACGCACAGGAGAAGAAGAATAAAGATTGATTGATGAATATGTAAAGTGGATATCTAGCAATAGGTATCCACTTTTTTTTGTGTTTTAAAATGACTGCCCTAAAATCTGTTTTTGACTATTCTAGAATGGTCATCTCTACTCTACGATTCTTAGTTTCTTCCCAGTCTAACGGTTCTGTGTAAGCCTTTCCACGATATTCTAATCTATCTGCCGAAATTCCGTTTTTTATGAGATAATCATATACCATTTTACCTCTATCTTCAGATAGTGTCATACTTCCTGTTCTGTTATTATATCCATCTAGTTTTGGTTCTCTATCAGGAGAACAGCAAATATGGCCTGTTAATAAAATCTTTCTAGTAGGATATCCTTTTAAAAAACGCACTACTTTCCTAAGTGTAATCACGCTACTACTTCCGAGCATTTTGTCTGTACCTCCTTGAAAAAATACACCAAATAAAACAGTTGTTTCATTAATTTCTAATTCGCTATAAGAAGTGATATCTAGATTTCTTGAAGATAACATTCTTCTTTTATTCCCTTCTTCCTTCGTTTCATCAATAATATAGCTAGAACTATCGGGGATATTCTTTTCCTTAATTACCACAGATATATCTACGCGTCGTGCTCTCCATGAAGCATCTTGTAGTTCACCTATTGCTTGAAGCGTATCTATTGTAAAGGATTTAAGGAACTCTTTTGTTGCTGTTACTCTTCGTTGTGCTAGTTTCAGGTTATAATCTTTTCCTGCAAATTGATCTGTATATCCCTTTAAAACAAGTCTAACAGAATCTCTATCATGATGTTTGACTAAACTATCTAGCTTTACTCTCTCGTTAGGTACAACCTCATAACTGTCTGTATTAAAATATATGGATAAGTGGCTTACTTCCTGAGTATGAACAAGCATGGAAGCTGTCTCTTATACACATCTCCGAGCCCACGAGACGGACTCCTATCTCG
>CAJXSW010000082.1 GCA_913060645.1 uncultured Dokdonia sp.
CTTTAGTGGTGTATATAGTAAAGAGATGAAACAAGATCCCGCTTTCGCGAAAGCGCAACAACTCGCAAATGAGTTTGCCGAACAAGATGGCCGACGTCCAAGAATTATGGTTGCCAAAATGGGTCAAGATGGTCACGACCGTGGTGCCAAAGTAGTAGCAACAGGATATGCAGATATAGGATTTGATGTAGATATTGGTCCGTTATTTCAAACGCCTAAGGAAGCAGCAAAACAAGCAGTAGAAAATGATGTTCATATTCTGGGAGTGTCATCACTTGCGGCTGGCCACAAAACGTTAGTGCCTCAAGTAATCGAAGAGTTGAAGGCGTTAGGAAGGCCAGATATTATGGTGATTGTAGGTGGGGTGATTCCACAGCAAGATTATCAATTTCTATTTGATGCTGGTGCTGCAGCTGTTTTTGGTCCTGGAACAAAAATTAGCGAGGCTGCAATAGGTCTTCTAGAAATCATGATGAACTAATGAAGCATTACCTTCTTATATATCAATACGTAGAAGATTACCTCGAGAAGCGTACGCCGTATCGCCTAGATCATTTTACGCTTGCAAAAGAAGCAGTTGCTGCGGGTTATTTATTACTAGGTGGCGCCACAGAAAACCCTGCAGACCAGGGAATCTTAATTTTTAAAGTGTCTGATAAAAGTATTATAGAAGACTTTATCTCTCGAGACCCTTATGTGCAAAACGGCATCGTTTCTTCTTGGGAAATTAAAGAGTGGAATGTGGTTGTGGGGAGCATGCTAGAGGGGTGATTTTCTATTAATCATCACCCCAAGAGCTTCCGCTATTATGGGAGTTGAAAAAATATTCTGGACGCGTTTCAATAAAATCTGTATCGTTAAACTCAAATAAAGAAGGATCTACCTCGCCACGCTGTATACTTTTTACTTTGTTTTCTTTGGTATTTAGTTCATTAAAGACTTGGGTTATCTTGTCTTTCCATCCCTTTTCTGAGAGATTAGTTTTATTGTCAATCCCATTATCTCCAGTGTTTTTTGAGACCTTAAAAAGTAATGGGAAGTGCACATTTTCTGGCATGTTAGGAAAAACTAATGCTATCATTTCTCGTCTTACTTTAATCTCATCGGTATCAAAATTCTCTTGACGGATACTAAGATTGCTGTATAGCTTATAGTCAAGTTGGAGAGATTCAATCTCTAGTGCATTTTCTTTTGCGACAATAGCAGTATAATCGTTTAAGAAGCTATAGGTATAATCGTAAGATGCTACAATAGGTGCGTATGGGAAGGTGTCTCTAGCTAATGCATTTTTATACCCTTCAATAGTGTATGTTGTCCATTTTGCTCCTCCATATGTGTTATATAAGATAACTTGGTCATTATCATAATTTACGATGATACCAGCTTTATCACCTAGGAAGCCATCACCGCCTTGGTGAGTTTGCTCTCTTCGTATACTCTTTACATCTATGTGAAAGGTAACTTCGGTTTTTGTGTTGCCTTCAATATTTTCAAGAACAATTTTGCCCACGAAAGGCTCATTTGCGTTACTTAGTTCTATAATTGGAGTTTTAGTTTCTGATGAGAAACCACAAGAATTGAGAACACAGAGTGCTACTAGTAATAAGAGAAAGCGAAGTTTTTGTATCATAATAAAGTTTGCATGTAATGTCAAGCAAACTTAGCAAAAACGACTTGTTATAAAAGTCTCTTTAGAAATATACTCTCACAAAAGGTTGCCATGCATCTGCATAAACAGAATCATCATTATCAAAAAGCACATTGTAACGCACTCCGATGGCGCCTAGGCTATTGCCTCCTACGTTAAGACGGTATCCCGCACCAAGAAAAAGTGCAGTATTCCAAGAGTTTGGAATATCTGGTTGTCCAGAAACCGATTGAAAAACGCGAAGCTGCTCAAACTCTCCAGAAAGCTGCAAGAAGTCAAGAGGGTTGGAAATCACAATGGCACTTGCTCCCACAAGTGTCGTTTTAAAATCACCAAATTTTTGATAGGTATAGTTAAGCCCTGGTCCAAAGGCAACATATTGATTGGGTTGGTATAACGCACTAGGAGCAACCGTGATATTTGTATTGTTTCGGCCAAAATTTAATCCTAATCCACCACCAAATCTCACCTTGCTCCAGAAATCACTTTTTGGGGTAGTAGTAGTCTGTTGTGCAAAAAGGGTGTTGTTTCCTAATAACAGGAAACTAAAAACTAATATAGCGCAGGAAATTCTCTCTCTCATTGTTAATCGTATCATAATTAAGTGTTATAAATATAAGGATTATATGGACGAAAATGTTAATTATTGTATTTTTGCATCTCTATTGTCTCAAGACGCAGAACAAAAATATCAAATGGATAGATTTTCATTTCTGAATGCCGCACATACCGCTCACTTTGCTGAGCTTTACGATCAATATTTACTAAATCCAGATAGTGTAGAAGCTAGTTGGCGCGCTTTTTTCCAAGGTTTTGACTTTGGACTAGAGAATGCTGAGCCAGTTTCTGACGATTCAGGAACAACTCCAGCTGCTATTCCAGAAGCAATACAGAAGGAGTTTCAAATTGTAAAATTGATTGACGCTTATCGTAATCGAGGTCACCTCTTTACGAAAACTAACCCTGTGCGTGAACGTCGTAAGTACGCACCTACTCTTGAAATAGAAAACTTCGGGTTGTCACAAGCTGATATGACTTTACAGTTTGAGGCTGGATCTATTTTAGGTCTAGGTAGAACTAGCTTACGCGAAATTGTTAATCACCTTGAAGCTATCTACTGCGATCACATCGGGATAGAGTATATGTATATACGTAACCCAGAAGAGATTGCGTGGATACAAAACTGGCTTAACAAAAACGATAACCACCCAGAATTCTCTGCCGAAGAGAAAAAACATATTCTTAAAAAGCTTAATCAAACAGCTTCTTTTGAAGGATTTTTACATTCTAAATATGTAGGTCAAAAACGTTTTTCTGTTGAAGGACTTGACGCTATGATTCCTGGATTAGACACGCTTATCGAGCGTGGCTCAGATAATGGAATCGAACAGTTTGTAGTGGGGATGGCTCACCGTGGACGTCTTAACGTTCTTGCAAATATCTTCGGAAAATCGCCAGAGGCAATTTTCTCAGAATTTGACGGTAAGGAATATGCAGAAGATGAACTTTTTGATGGTGATGTAAAATATCACATGGGTTGGACGAGCTTTCGCGAAAGCAATAAAGGAGAAAAAATCCGTATGGATTTAGCGCCTAACCCGTCTCACCTTGAGACTGTAGGAGCAGTTATAGAAGGAATGTCTCGTGCTAAGATTGATAATCAATTAGGTGGAGATGAGAAGAAAATACTACCTATAGCAATACACGGTGATGCCGCAGTTGCTGGGCAAGGTATTGTATATGAGATTGTGCAAATGGCACAACTAGAAGGTTACCGTACTGGAGGAACTATCCATATTGTAGCGAATAACCAAGTAGGTTTTACAACAAACTATCTAGATGCAAGGTCATCTACATATAGTACAGATGTAGGTAAAGTAACATTATCACCAGTACTTCACGTAAATGGAGATGATGTGGAGTCTGTATGTCATGCATTTGCATTTGCATTAGACTTTAGAATGAGATTTGGTCGTGACGTATTTGTAGATATTTTAGGATATCGTAAGTATGGGCACAATGAAGGTGATGAGCCACGTTTTACGCAGCCACTTTTATATAAGGCAATTGCAAAACACGCAAGCCCAAGAGACATCTATGCAGAGCGCCTTATTAAAGAAGGTGTTATACAAGATGGACATGTAAAGCAACTAGAAAAAGAATACAAAGACGATCTAGAAGAAGACCTAGAGGAGTCCCGTAAAAAAGATAAAACAGTCATTACTGAGATTCTTGCAGATGATTGGGAAGGGTATGAGTTAGGTAGTAGAGAAGATATTCTTGCTCCTATTGATACTACTTATGATCAGAAAAAGCTAGACACCATTGCAAATGGTATTACAAAGCTTCCTGAGGATAAAAAATTTATACGTAAGATCCAGCGTATTGTAGCAGATCGTAATAAACAATATACAGAGACTAACAAGTTAGACTGGGGTATGGGTGAGTTACTTGCTTATGGTTCACTAATGGAAGAAGGTTTTAACGTGCGTATATCTGGTCAAGATGTAGAGCGTGGTACGTTCTCTCACCGTCATGCTATTATTAAGACTGAAGATGATGTAGAAGAAATTAACCTTCACAACCGTTTAGGTGTAGAAGGTAGAATGGATATTTACAACTCACTACTTTCTGAGTATGGTGTTGTAGGTTTTGATTATGGTTATGCGATGGCATCCCCAAAAACGCTTACAATCTGGGAAGCTCAGTTTGGAGATTTTTCAAACGGTGCTCAGATTATGTTAGATCAATATATAAGCGCTGCAGAGTCTAAGTGGAAGACACAGAATGGTCTTGTGATGTTATTGCCTCATGGATATGAAGGACAAGGTTCTGAGCATTCAAGTGCTCGTATGGAACGTTACCTTCAGCTATGTGCTACAGATAACTTAATCATGGCAGACGTAACAACGCCAGCAAACTTTTTTCACCTGCTTCGTCGCCAGATGAAGTGGAATTTTAGAAAGCCACTCGTTGTCTTTACACCTAAATCATTATTGAGACATCCTCTAGTAGTAAGTAGTAAAGAAGAACTTGCGACTGGAAGCTTCCAAGAAGTTTTTGATGATGTAACTGTAGATAAGAAGAAGGTTACTTCTCTTGTATTTTGTACAGGTAAGTTCTACTATGATTTATTAGAACGACGTACAGAAAATGGACGTGAAGATGTAGCATTGGTGCGTATCGAGCAATTATTCCCGTTGCCACAAAAGCAACTGGAAGAGATTATTGCTAGTTATCCTAATGTAGCAGATTACGTTTGGGCACAAGAAGAGCCTAAAAATATGGGAGCTTGGGGTTATATGCTTATGAATTTTGAGCAAGTAAAACTTAGAGTAGCTTCACGCCGCGTATATGCCTCACCAGCAGCAGGTAGTAGTACAAGATCAAAAGCACGTCATAAAAAAGTAATAGATAGCGTTTTTGACGCAACACTAGTCTAGTATATATTCAATTTTGAGGGTATTGCTAATAAAAAAACACCATAATGACAGACATAATGCTGTTTACGTGGATATTAATGAATTAAACTCCGCTTTCGCGAAAGCGTAATTATAACAACTATGGTTTTAGAAATGAAAGTCCCTTCACCGGGAGAATCCATCACAGAAGTTGAAATCGCACAATGGCTCGTTGCAGACGGCGATTATGTAGAAAAAGATCAGGCTATTGCCGAAGTAGATAGTGATAAAGCAACTTTAGAGCTACCTGCAGAAGCAAGTGGAGTAATTACTCTCAAAGCCGAAGAAGGTGATGCTGTTGAGGTGGGCGCTGTTGTGTGTCTTATCGATACATCTGCAGAGGCTCCAGCAACTACTACCTATGAAGGTGGTGACGAAGGTGGTGGTGATGCAAATGTCGAAAAGAACCTAAAGAAGGAACAAGCAAAAACTCCAGACACTGGAGCAAAAGCTCCAGCTGAAACTCAAAAAACGTATGCATCTGGATCTGCTAGCCCTGCAGCAAAGAAAGTGCTTGCAGAAAAAGATATCGACCCTAAAACTGTTACAGGTACAGGTCGTGATGGACGTATCACTAAAGATGATGCAGTAAATGCTAGACCATCTATGGGAACTCCTGGACCAGGAGCTCGTGGAGAATCTCGTACTAAATTATCAATGTTACGTCGTAAAGTAGCAGAGCGTCTTGTAGAGGCAAAGAATACTACTGCAATGCTTACTACCTTTAATGAGGTAAACATGCAAGCTATTTTTGATCTTCGTAAGGAGTACAAAGAAGACTTTAAAGCTAAGCATGGTGTAGGACTTGGATTTATGTCTTTCTTTACACTAGCTGTAGTAAGAGCATTAGAAATGTATCCTTCTGTTAACAGTATGATAGATGGTAAGGAGATGATCACTTTTGATTATAAAGACATCTCTATTGCTGTATCTGGACCTAAAGGTTTAATGGTACCTGTGATGCGCAATGTGGAGAACCTTTCTTTTAGAGGCGTAGAGAGCGAAGTAAAGAGACTTGCAATAAGAGCTCGTGATGGACAAATCACAGTAGATGAAATGACAGGAGGAACGTTTACTATCTCTAACGGAGGTGTATTTGGTTCTATGTTATCTACTCCTATAATCAATCCACCACAATCTGGAATTTTAGGAATGCACAATATTGTTGAACGCCCTGTTGTAATAGATGGTGGTATTGTTGTAGCGCCTATTATGTTTGTGGCACTATCTTATGATCACCGTATAATCGATGGTAAAGAATCAGTAGGATTCTTAGTAGCAGTAAAAGAAGCGCTAGAAGATCCTATCAATATATTAATGAATGGAGATATCAAGAAAGCATTAGAAATGTAATATTGATATTATCTTAACTTTCAAAAAAGTCTGCTCTCGAGTAGGCTTTTTTTTGTTTGCGCAAAAAAACACACCTATCGGTACATCGATAAGGTGCTTTTCGGTTGGGGGACCTTAGAATAGTCGTCAGAGCATTATTAAACTGTGTATAATATGCTATAAAGTTTCTTCCAAAAAAACAAATTACAAGTACTTAATAAAAACATATCCTCTTGGAAGAGAACTGTAGGGTGTTATAAAGATAGGAGTGGATGGAGGTAAAATTTTACGCATTTCCTTTATTTGCGTGTTTTTATTTAAAATTTATTTTAAATAAGGCGTAAATCAGCTAGTAGTCGTATGAGATGTATGGTTGTTTTTGCCCCAAACTCCGTGCGTAACTCGCGTAGTCGCTTCTCAATACTACTCCTGCTAAAGGGTTTCATATTTTTAGATTTAAAATAATGTTGTATTTCATCTTGTGTAGCACCATCTGCTAGAAGACTCAATAGTTCAATGTCATAGTTGTTAAGTTCTACCAGGTTTTTTTGCTTAACGTTATCTGCAAGATGTTGAGAGATGTATTTCTCACCCTTTGCGACTTGTTCTATGGCCTCTTTAAGGTTTTCTAGCCCTCGTCTATCCTTGCATACATAACCATCTAGTAAACCAGACTTCCAGAGGCTGTCAAAGCGTTGAGGATGATCTTCCATAGTGTAGACGATTACTTTTATAGTAGGGTCTACATCTTTTAGTGCTTTAAAAAGATGCTCTCCAGAGGTAAGACGTTCTTTTCGATAAGATTCTTTAAAAGAAAGATCTGTTATTAAAAGATCAAAAGGAGCATTGTCTTGAATTGCCATTTTAAACTCTAAAAAAGCCTCATCACAATATTCTACGTGTACGACTTCTGGTATTTTGAGCTGTTTAAGAATAGAAGAGACACCCAGTTTAATGTTATCTATATCTTCTGCCGCTAGTATTTTTTTAAACATGGTACCGTAAATTAAATGGGAATTGATAATTCTGCTCTAAAACCTTCGTCTATGGCAGAGTCAAACTCTATTTGTCCTCCTATAGATTTTAGACGGGTTTGTGTATTTAATAAGCCGCTGCCGCGATTATCTCGTGATAGTGACACCCCTTTGCCATTGTCACTGTAATTAATTTCTAAAAGTTTATCTACACTTTTGAATACAAGTGCTACAAGAGAAGCTTTACTGTGCTTCCTCATATTAGTCATTAATTCCTGAAGTACTCTGTATATCTCAATTTTCACTTCTGGTTTAATAACGTTCCAGTTTATAGACTCAAGACCCCTCAATATAAGTTTACGTTCTGATGAGGTATACGTTTGCAAGTTCATTGCAAGCTCAGTTGGAAAGTTCTCATCAGTCTGTATAGGTTTTGTCTCTCTAGAGAGATCCCTACTTAATTTGTAGATATCCTCAAGTCTATCTGCCACAGCCGGAGAATGTACTTCATTTTCAACCTCGTTCATTACTAAGTATATCTCATTTGCAAGCTCATCGTGAAGTTTTTTTGCGATACGTTTTTCTGTTTCATAACGGTCTAATAGTCGCTGTTTTTTTGATCGCTCACGCTGGTAAAGTATAAAAACAATACCAATGATTAAAAGACCTCCTATACCTGCTAGAGCCCAGTTTATCTTTCTAATTGCTACATCCTCTCGCAGCTGTGAAGCTGTAATTTCTTTTAAGGCCATGTTCTCTCTTTCTTCGGCCTTTTCTACATCATAACGAAGTTTTGCAAACTCAAACTTAGCGTTATTTTGTGCTTTAGTCAGAGAGTCTGATAAGGAGGTGTATTCTTCAAAAAGCACGTTAGATTCTTTGGTCACAGGTATTAAATAGTCAAGTGCCTTTATAACAGCTTCTGTATTGTTAGCTTTGGAAGAAATATTATAAGCTTGTTGCGCGTGATATGCAGTTTCTTGGGTGTTTTCTAATGCCATATAAGCTTCGGCGAGGTGTATATGACTTGCATATGTTCCTGGTATGTCATCTATACCACTTCTCAACGCTAATGCTTCCTTTAATAGTGGTATAGCGTCATCGTGTCCAGCACGTGATTTTGCAAATCCATAATTATCTTTGAGACGGAATAACGTGTTAGGAGATATACTGTCTTTATATAAAAGACCTACTTCTAGCTGCTGTATAGCCCCATCATTATCGCCAGACTTTAGGAGTGTGATGGCATAATTGTTAATAAGGGAAGCCTTGCTACTTGTGTTATTTGCAATTTGTAATGCCTTTCGATGATATCGTATAGCTTCTTGCCACAAGCCACGCTCTCTATATACCCTACCTAGAATGTCATAAAACCAAGAAATTTCTGAGGGATCTTTTAGTGCATCGCTATAGTCAAGGGCATTAACAATAGTATATTCTGCTCCGTCTATATCACCAAGACTGGCTTGTATATAGCTAGCCTTTTTTGAAATTCTTATAACCTGCAGGCTGTCCTTTATTTCACTAAAGAGCTCTATTGCGTGCACATAGTTTGTAAAAGCGTCAGAGGTATTCTGCTTCTTTTTATAAAAGTCACCTAACAGAGAATAAGATTTAGCAATAAAACTTTTGTTTTTAAGTCTTGTGGCTTCATATAACAACTTTTTACTTTGGGTAATAGCTTGGTCGTATTGCTTATCGTAATTATACAAGCTACACCTATAGTCTAGTTGCTTAAGATATACAGAGTCTGATACTTGTTTTGACCAGTAAGTAGCCTTTTCATTTGCGGCGAGCCTATCTTTGTAAGATTCTTTTTTTGTGCGGCTCAACTTTTTGTAATACAGTAAGCTATCCTCAGCTTTATGTTTTTGAGGTGGTAAGGCGCTGTAAGCAGTAAAACTATACAGCAAAAAAAGGGATGACAGAACAAGCTGTTTCATCCCTCTAATATACGAATAAGGAAAAAATATTAAGATAGAAATAGTCTAATTACCTTCTTTATCTTCCTCTGTTTCTTCATTGTTATCATCCTCTCCCCAAGTGCTTTCTATGTGGTCACTTTCTTCTGTTACGGTATCTGGAGTACATGCTGTAAATGTAACTCCCATAAATAAAAATGCTAAGATGTAAATTGTTGCTTTCATAATTTTAATGTTTCAGGGTTATATTTTTTTGTAAGAAAAATCTTAAAAAACAAAGAAACATGATGCATTTTATGGATTTCCTTTATGAAACTTAATGCTATTTATCGTTCTTTGTGTGCTGATTATCTTTTAGATACGTAAATATCTAGCTTGTTAAGAGTGCTAGATGGAAAACCGATGGAAAATACTTTCCAATTCCTAATTGAAAAAAATATAAGAATGATTTAGAAACAAAAACTACCATTATGATGTTTAGAAAAATTGTTTTGTCCGCTTTCGCGAAAGCGCAAACAGAAACCCCCGGAAACACAAAAACACAATGGGCAGATCACCTAGCAAATAGTCTCTGGTGTGAGTGTAATTATCAAATCTCAAGAAGAACACTTCTTAATTATTATAATAATTATATAGAAGATGGAGATAACGAAGAGCTATCGCCAAATGCAAAGATGATAGAGATGCTCTGTAAATACCTAGGCTACCCCAACTATGGAACATTTCTTTTGCATCAAGCAAGTATACAAAGTGTCGAAAGTAACGAGTATCCACAAGCGTTCACCTACACATTGCAGACAGAGAGCTACAAGGAGGAAGTGACTATACTTGTACGAAGGGAGCTAGTAGCTCCACGTAATGTGGCGTAACTAGTTGAGTTTATAATGGACGCTATTCTCTTCTAAAGTGTTAAGAAGTTCTTGGCAGATTTTTACTTTTATGCGCTTGCTGGGCATTTTCACAAAGAGTTTTTCAAGTGGTTCAAAGACTTGAAAGTGAAGTTTAGCCTCACCCACATGTAGGTCAAGAATATTCTTTATTTCTTCTATGCGAGCCTCTGCAACCTCATTAATATCGATATTAATGGTTAGTTTTTTTGCATTTGTTTCCATTACATCCTGTAATTGCTGGATGCTATTAAACTGCGTTCTTGGATCACTCTTTCTGCCAGTTTCTCTATTGGTAAAGCCATCCTTTATAAACACTTTTGCGTGTATGAAGCTATTAGGAATCAAAAAGTGACGCATCTTGAGGTACTCCTCTCCAAACATTCTAAACTCAAAGGTGTCTGTAAAGTCTTCTACTATAAAGGAAGCCCATCCTTTTCCATTTTTTGATACACGATGTTGTACGTCAGATATTACACCGCCAAAGGTGAGCTCTCTGTTAATATAAGCTTCCATCTGGTGGAAGTTTGACACCGTTGCATTACAAAACGTTTCCATTTCTGTTTTGAAGTCATCTAGCGGGTGGCCTGAGATATATACTCCTACTACCTCCTTCTCACGTTTTAGTTTTTCCATAGTTCCCCATTCCTCACATGGAGGAACTTCTGGTTCCGGTATTTGAACTTCGCTAGACTCTCCAAAGAGACTTACCTGAGAGCTATTTTCATTTTCTTGGTAACGCGCACCATATTTTACTGCTTTTTCTAAAAAGGTGATGTTATCTCCGTCGTGATTAAAGAATTGAGCTCGGTGTGTGTCTCCATCCATTTCATCAAAACCTCCAGCTAGCGCTAGACTTTCGAAAGCTTTTTTATTTGCGGCTCGTAAATCTACGCGTCGTGCAAAGTCAAAGACAGATTTATAATTTCCATCCTTTCTATTTTCAACAATGGTCGCAACAGCTCCAGTACCTACACCTTTTACCGCACCCATCCCGAAACGTACAGCACCATTATCGTTTACTGTGAACTTTCTAAAAGATTCATTCACATCAGGTCCTAATACTTCAAGGCCCATGCGTTTTGCCTCTTCCATAAAGAACGTTACTTGCTTGATGTCGTTCATGTTGTTAGACAGCACAGCAGCAAGATACTCGGCAGGGTAGTGGGCTTTTAAGTAGGCAGTTTGATAGGCAATCCATGCATAACATGTAGAGTGTGACTTGTTAAATGCATAAGCGGCAAATGCTTCCCAGTCTTTCCAGATTTTTTCTAGTTTTTCTGGATCATGGCCTTTGGCAGAAGCTTGTTCTATAAACTTAGGCTTCATTTTATCAAGAACGGCAATTTGCTTCTTACCCATTGCCTTACGAAGTACATCGGCCTCACCCTTTGTAAAGTCGGCTAGCTTTTGGGAAAGTAGCATTACTTGCTCTTGATAGACAGTAATACCATAGGTTTCCTTCAGGTATTCTTCCATGGCTGGAAGGTCATATTCTATCTCTTCTTCACCGTGCTTTCTCCTTACGAATGATGGTATGTATTCCATCGGTCCAGGACGGTAAAGCGCATTCATTGCAATAAGATCTTCAAATACCGTAGGTTTGAGCGATTGCATGTGCTTTTGCATCCCTGGTGATTCATATTGAAATATACCTACAGTATCACCACGCTGGAAAAGTTCATACGTTTTTTCATCGTCAAGAGGAAAATTCTCTGGATCGAGATCTACGTCATGTCTATACTTGACGAGTTTTACAGTGTCTTTTATTAAAGTAAGGGTCTTCAGACCCAAGAAATCCATTTTTAGTAGCCCAGCTTCCTCTACGACGGAGTTGTCAAATTGGGTTACATAGAGATCAGAATCTTTTGCTAGTGCTACAGGAACAAAGTTAGTAATATCACTAGGCGTAATAATAACACCACAGGCATGAATTCCCGTATTACGTACAGATCCTTCAAGTTGTCTTGCTTGACGTAGCATCTGGCCTTCAAGATTGTCTGCTTGTTCTAGGGTAATTAGCTCTTGTACTTTAGGTAAATCATCAGATCTAAAGGCACTGCGTAGCTCTGCATCTGTTTTACCAAAAATCTTTCTAAGCTTACTCATCGTAGGGATAAGCTTTGCTATTCTATCTGCATCCCCTAATGATAAATCTAGTGCTCTAGAGGTGTCTCGTATGGATGACTTTGCAGCCATGGTACCGTAGGTAATAATCTGCGCTACTTGATTTGCACCATATTTATCAATTACATATTGCATTACTCGCCCGCGACCTTCATCATCAAAGTCAATATCAATATCGGGCATACTTACACGATCCGGATTTAAGAAACGCTCAAAAAGTAAGTCATACTTAAGCGGATCAATATTTGTGATCCAAAGACAATATGCTGCCACAGATCCCGCTGCAGATCCACGTCCTGGTCCCACAGATACATCCATCTTGCGAGCCTCTCTAATGAAATCTTCTACAATCAAGAAGTAACCAGGGTAACCCGTCTTTTCAATAACGTCAAGCTCAAAGTCTAAGCGTTCTACCACTTCTTCAGAGAGTTCTTCTCCGTAGCGTTTTTTTGCTCCCTCATAAACAAGATGCTTTAAGAACGCGTTTTCACCTCGTTTTCCTCCGTCAATAGCATCTTCTGGAGATACAAATTCTTGAGGTATATCAAACGCTGGAAGTAGTACATCCCTCGCTAGTTCATATGGATCAATTTTATCGACAACCTCTTGTACGTTTAAGATAGCTTCTGGCACATCTGCAAAGAGCGTTTTCATCTCATCAGCACTTTTAAAGTAGTATTCGTCATTGGGTAATCCAAAACGATATCCTCTACCACGACCTTTTGGTGTGGCTACTTTTTCACCATCTTTTACACATAATAAAACATCATGCGCATCTGCATCAGACTTATCAATGTAGAAGGTGTTGTTAGACGCGATAAGTTTTACATCATGCTTTCGCGAAAGCGTAATTAAAACAGGCATCACACGATCTTCATCTTCTTGCCCGTGACGCATGATCTCGACATAGAGGTCGTCGCCAAATTGTTCTTTCCACCAAATAAGAGCTTCCTCGGCTTGTTTTTCTCCTACATTAAGAATCTTACTTGGCACTTCACCATATAAATTTCCGGTAAGTACAATAAGATCTTCTTTGTATTGCTCAACAACTTGTTTGTCAATGCGGGGAACATAATAAAAACCATCTGTCTGTCTCTTATACACATCTCCAAGCCCACGAGACGGACTCC
>CAJXSW010000083.1 GCA_913060645.1 uncultured Dokdonia sp.
CGGCAGCGTCAGATGTGTATAAGAGACAGAATGAGGTAGATCTCAATCGCGATGCACAAGATTTGAGTCAGCCAGAATCAAAAATTTTGCGTGGTGTTTTTGATGCTTTTAAACCTGATTATTGTTTCAATTTACATGGGCAAAGAACCATCTATGGTTTTGAAGAAACAGGTAAACCATCTATACTTTCCTTCCTTGCACCTTCGGCAGATGTGGAGAGGAGTTTCACATTTTCGCGAAAGCGGTCTGCAAGTATCATTGCTCATATTTTTAAAAATCTCAAAGAAGATCTTGATGGAAATATAGGGTTGTATAATGATGCGTTTAATAATAATTGTGTGGGTGATGCTTTTCAAGAAGCTGGAGTGCCCACTGTGTTATTTGAAGCTGGTCACTATCCAGATGATTATGCTAGAGAGAAAACTCGAGCTTACGTATTTGCTGCAATGTTATATGCGATTGAAGCTTGTAGTGAGACACTAGAGTATGATATAAGTGCTTATAAAGATATTCCTGAGCATAGTGCATGTTATTGTGACGTGCATATAAAGGATGAGGACAGCAAGCGTGGGATATATTATGTAGAGCGAGTAGAGGATGGGGAGATTGTTTTTGAACCAACAGCCCTTGAGCCAGCGTTGAGTAGCGGTAAGTTTGCTCATGCTTTACTGGATAATGCATCTGCGTTTAAACTTCCTTAATAATTATCGATTTAGTGCCCGTTTTTATGGGTAAAATGGCTGCGACAACGTTATCGTTAAATAGATTAAAATATTACAGAATAATCAGTATTATTCTATTATTTTTGCATTATACTCAAAAGACACAGTTGCATGGCAAAATTTAAATTAGACGAGGTAGATCACCAAATTCTCGATATGCTTATCGAAAATACGAGAACTCCTTTTACAGATATAGCAAAAAAACTTCTTATTTCGGCAGGTACAGTTCACGTACGTGTTAAGAAAATGGAAGAGGCGGGAATCATCACAGGTTCTTCATTAACACTTGATTACGGAAAGTTAGGATATTCTTTTATTGCTTACGTAGGAGTGTATATTAATAAGACATCACAAACTACATTTGTACTTGAGCGTATCGCCCAGATTCCATTTGTAACTGTGGCTCACGTAACTACAGGAAAGTTTAATATCTTCTGTAAGATACGTGCAAGAGATACGAATCATGCAAAGAACGTAATTTTCTTGCTAGATGATATTGACGGAGTGTACCGTACAGAAACGATGATCTCTCTAGAAGAGAGCATCAATGATAAAAAACGATTAATGCACTCTATCTTTCAAGATCTAGTGTAATTACAATAAGACTTCATTTTACTAAAACCCTTTCTCTGTTGAGAAAGGGTTTTTTGTTACTTTTAGATTTTAAAAATAAACATGATGATAACCACTAGCGCAGTTAAAGAGGGAGAATATAATGAGTATTACAAACAGTATATAGATCAAGTGCCTGGCACGTTAGGTATTGCTCAGGCTCTTGAGAAAGGAATGGAAGATACTAAGGACTTCTTTACATCGCTTTCTGAAAGTGAGTTGTTATTGCGTTATGAAGAAGGTAAGTGGACCCCTAAGGAGGTATTACTGCATCTTATAGACACAGAGCGCATCTTTAGCTATCGCGCATTACGTTTCTCGAGGCTGGATAGCACGCCTTTACAAGGTTTTGAGCAAGATGATTTTGTACTATCTAGTGATGCAAACAGTCGCACTGTAGATTCTCTTATTGCCGAGTATATCTCTGTTAGACAGTGTAGTTTATTATTATATGCGTCTATGACAGCGCAGACTATTGCAAACATAGGTACCGCAAGCGGAAGCCCGATGAGTCCTCGCGCAGCTGCATTTATCACAGCTGGTCACGAGCGTCACCACATTAGAATTATTAAGGAGCGCTATCTTTAATCTATAGTGCTAGCCTGGTAATAATCAAATGCTGCGTGGATAAGGTCATTTGAGACTTGCTTGTCTATTACTGGCTTTCCTATACTTTCTAGAAGTACGAAGTTTATTTGCCCATTGGCATTTTTCTTGTCATACTTTAAGTACTCGATGATGGAGGTTATATCCGCTTTCGCGAAAGCTACCGCATCATACATATCATTAAAGGTTGCAGTAATCTCATCTAGTTCGTCTTGTGATAAACCAGAAAGCGCCACCGAAATGAAGCTTTCCAAAATCATCCCAATTGCAATGGCTTCCCCATGTAGCAAGGTTGTTCTATCCTCAGATGCTAGACAGTACGACTCAATGGCGTGACCTAGCGTGTGCCCATAATTAAGCGCTTTACGCACATTTTGCTCCCGTGGGTCTTCTATAACAATATCATTTTTAATGATGATGCTCTCGTAGATGAGTTGGCTCAAGTCATCTGTCGTCATGGCGCTCAGATCTTTGAGCTTATCCCAATACGTTCTATCTGCCACGAGACCGTGTTTATACATCTCTGCAAGTCCAGAACGTAATTGTTCTGGAGGTAAGGTTGCAAGAAAGCCACCATCTATCAATACCATCTGCGGATTGTTAATTACCCCGATTAAGTTCTTCAATGTACCTAAGTCTACACCAGTTTTACCACCTACACTAGCATCTACCATTGAGAGTAAAGAGGTAGGAACGTTTATAAAATCCATACCACGCTTAAAAGTGCTTGCTACAAAACCACCAAGGTCTGTTACAACCCCACCACCTACATTAATAATAAGCCCTTTTCTGTCTGCATCTAGATTTGCAAGTGCATCCCATACACCAGTACAGGTTTCTATAGTCTTATTAATTTCTCCATGAGGAATCTCTATAACCTCAATAGGAATCTCTGTGGCGAGATTACCTAAAAACGGTGCAAGACAATGCTCGTGTGTGTGCTCATCTACTATAACGAAGATCTTGCTGTAGTTGCTCTGTAGTAGTAATACATTAAGGGCATCATATCCAGATTCATTAAAAACGATGTCGTAAGAAGCGGCTTGTATGGCAGTCATTATTTTTGAAATTTTAACGGTTGCAAATTACTCACTTTTGAGTAAAAAAAGTTTAAAGTGGGTGTATATTTGTGTAACAAATATATTGATATGCAAACCTCTCTTTTTGAAAATACTGAAACTGCATTTGCTCTTAAATCAGATAGCGAACTAGAACGCGCTTACTTTTTATTTAAAATGATTTCTAAAGAACCGCTTGTGCGCATAGGTACAGCGGCTGCTCGTTTTGCACTTGGTGCCAACTTACCAGTAGAAGGTCTTATACGCTCTACAGTATTTGATCATTTTTGTGGTGGGGTAAATGAGCAAGACTGTATGACCTCTGTAGATAAGCTGTATAGTGCAAATGTGTGCTCTGTACTAGACTACTCTGTAGAAGGAAAAGAGGAAGCTGCATCTTTTGATGAGTGCATGAACAAGGTGATAGGCTTAGTGAAGTTTGCAGATGAGAAAGAAGCGATGCCTATTGTTGTTTTTAAACCAACGGGTGTTGGCCGTTTTGCTATCTGGCAAAAGCTTACCGAAGGAGAAGAACTAGATGCCAAAGAGCAAGTAGAGTGGGAGCGTATTAAAGAGCGTGTAAACGCAATATGCAAGATTGCTTATGAGCGTGACGTAGAAGTATTGATAGATGGAGAAGAATCATGGATGCAAGGTGCTGCAGATGATCTAGTGGCAGAAATGATGGCACTATACAATAAGGAAAAGCCTATTGTGTATAACACATTACAATGCTACCGTCATGATCGCTTAGATTACTTAAAGAAGTTACACCTAGAAGCTCGAGCTCGCGGATTTACAATAGGTATAAAAGTCGTACGTGGGGCATACATGGAGAAAGAGCACAAACGAGCAAAGGAAAAAGGATACCCAACTCCTATATGCGCTACTAAACAAGCAACAGATGAAAACTTTAATGCAACCATGCGTTACATTATTGAAAACTTAAATGACATCTCACTGTTTCTAGGAACTCATAATGAAGATAGCTCTTTACTTGCTGTAAAACTCATGGGAGAAATGGGAATAGCAAAAGAGGACAATAGAGTATGGTTTGGACAGCTTTACGGAATGAGTGACCACATAAGCTTTAACCTTGCTAAGGAAGGCTACAATGTGGCAAAATACCTTCCATTTGGCCCAGTGAAAGATGTGATGCCTTACTTAATGAGACGAGCAGAAGAGAATACCTCTGTAGCAGGACAAACTAATCGCGAACTTGAATTACTTAAAGCAGAGAAGAAAAGACGAAGACTATAATTACAAATAGTATCTAAGTGTCATACATAGAAACATACAAACACAAAGGTCTAGCATATGCTAGACCTTTTGCTTTTTAAAAATTGCTGGCTGTGAATTATTACATGCGAATTTTAAATTCTAAGCCACTTTATTAATTCGATACAAATTTCAAACCTACTATAGAGACAATAAGTGTTGCGATAAAGAATAATCTCCAGAAGGTAGCCGGTTCTTTAAATACAAAAATACCTAACAAGACTGTTCCTACAGCTCCTATACCTGTCCAGACTGCATATGCAGTGCCTATAGGTAATACACGAGTTACTTTTACTAGTAAGAGCATACTTACCGTTAAGCAGAGTAAAAAACCAATGTACCAGTAGGTACTCTCAGCTCCCTCCGCTTGTTTTGCTTTACCTAAGCAAGCAGCAAATGCAACTTCAAAAAGCCCAGCAATAACTAATAGTATCCAGTTCATTAGGTTGATTTAAATTATGTGTTACTCGCTAGTCCCAAGCAGCATACCATTAGATACAAGCTTGTGATAAGGAATAAGGAATATATAAAAGAAGCCCTATAATTTGTATAGGGCTTCTTTCTTTAACTCGCTATCTGTAGCTTTTTATTAATGAGTGTACTCCAACTATCTGCAAGTTGTAGTTCGCCGTTAAGCTGCATATTATCTACGTCATATAATGTGAAGCTTACTTCTCGTTCGGTGGCATTAGATGGGGTAAAAGCTAGTGCTACGCGTTCAGTGATGGTAAGTTGCTCACCGCCACTTTTTACATTTCTATGCGCTTTCACTGTCTGGCAGTTCTTAATAGTGGATAAATCTACAGAGGATGATTGTGCTTGTCCATTACTCTCCTTGTAAAAGAAAATGGCATTTAATTCTTTATCTCTTCCTATCACAAAATCTCCACAAAACTCGTAATCACTTATAGTGTGATTTTGAGCAGTTGCGATACGGTTAAGCGCTTCTAGCATCTTATTTTCTTTCTTCTTTTTATTGATGGCCATAATAACAAATGGCACGATGCAAATTGCTACAATGATTGTTCCTACGGTAATACTTCCTAAATCCATGATATTGTTTTTTTTGATATTGATATACTGGACATTGCAATTATTGCAATGCCTTAAATGTTTTCCAGAAGCAATTACTAGCGCCTGGAAGCAATACAAAAAAAATTACCAGAAATAATGAAAAGGAAAGATGTGATCTGCCTTACGATGATGTATTAAAACATTGATCGAGGTCTTTATGTACTGAGTATACGTACTACTAGCGAGTACATCTGTAGTACGTGATAAAGTTCCACAGCTAGAAACGAAGTTCTTGAGACTAGGAACACTAATAGTACTAGGAGCCTCTATCACAACTTCAGACTGCGGTAACTCTCCAACAATAATTGCCGAAACAGCAGCAGTTACTTTTTCTGTAGACGAAGAAGTAGTAGTATTATCACTTAGATTAACAAATGATGTATCCATAGCACTCATTGCAATACTGCAAAGGGCTACTAGAATAAATACACTTATATGTCTAAGAGTTGTTTTCACGCCGCAAATGTAATTCAGTTTTTAATACTGAAGTTTAATTAATAAAACTTTGTGAGTGATTTTAAGAGTTGCCATTCATCATAAATGGGCGTTTAGGAGAAAGTAGCGCTTTTGAATGAACAGTATGTGATTAGAAAAGCACCATGGGTGATGTTGTTATGCTTTCGTGAAAGCGTACTTAAAATCAATCATAACTAACAAGAGTTGGCATAAATTTTAAAACAGCAATGTTGTGTTTTAAGACTAAAATAAATGAGAGACAATAGTAGCCGCAGCGGCTTTACTCCCTTTAAGCGAGGGATGAAAACCATCAGGACCATAGTAATCATTACTATTGTTGGAGTTGTGATACTCTTTCCAAGTCATACCTACAGGAAGTATGATGGCGTTGTTGATAGTTGCGGCATCATGATAATTCTGTATGACAGCATCTTGGGTGTAGTGATACTGTAATGAGGGCCATACCATAAAGTAAGCAAGTTTGGCATCGTAGTTACTGCAGAGAGTGGCAAATTTTTTACCATAAGTAATAAGCATGTCGCGACCTTCTTGTTGTGAAGACGGTCCTTGCTGAATGATGACATAGTCATACTTGCCAGTGGCGATGAGCTGCTGTATGTTGCCATCATTCCAGTGATCTTCCAGCGCATAATTAGGTAATGCAACCATGTGTGTCTTAGTCTTTACACCCTTGGTTTTTGCATGTGCTTTTACAAGCTTTGGCAAATCATTAGTGTAGGTCAGACTATTGCCTATAAATAAGATGTTTATTGTGGGGTCTTTAATTTCAGGCAGTGTATTACTTGCGCTAGTAGTTGTACTGAAGCATATACAAAGTATGAAGATGAGGTGCCGCATAGAGAAAATTTGAATATAATTTTCTATTTATTGAGCGCCCATATCAATGCTTTCTCTTTGGTGGCTCTAAAGATGGTATTGTGCTGCTCGTTAGGTTCATCGCTATAAGTCCACATAAGTGTAGGGTGTTTTATAGTTTTCAAAATATCTGCAAGCTCGTTAGTCGCTATTGAGATATCTTGAGCACTAGAACCAGCAAACCAGAGTTTAGTTTGCTTTTGTGGAGCATTTTCTAGGAACGCGGCAGTGTTTTTTACAAGATATTGATCATTCCACCACAAGGAAGGATCCATTGCGATGTAGGTATCAAAAAGTGATTGCTGCAAGAAAAAAGTCTCTATCACAAACAGACCAGAAAGTGACTCTCCTATAATAGCTTTTTGTTCTCGAGTCCTATAGGTGCTGTCTATATTTGGGATTAGTTCTTCTGCAATGAAAGCTCTAAAGTTTTTTGCGCCATTTGTAAGAGGACAGTATTCTTCATCTGCAGCTACTTGAGAGCTGCCAGATAAATCTCTACGTCGGTCTGTGTTCTCAATCCCCACGAGTATATAAGGAGGTATTTTACGTTCTACAATAAGCTGGGCCAGCGTATTTGCAATGTGCGGAAAATCTTCTTTAATCCCTCCATCTGCCATATAAAGCACTGGGAAACTATCGCTGGACGTGGCGTATGATGGCGGAGTCCAAACATTAATTACTCGATCCTCATGTACTAATGTTGAAGTTATTGTAAGACTATCATGTTCTGGGATCACATCATTAATAGGTGCTTGATGCTTAGCACAGCTAGCGAGTATGCCACAAAGAGACAATAGTAATAAAAGCTTCTTCATATAAAATGATGGTAAAATGTAGTGATAGATTTTTGATACTAGTAATAAATAGTCGTCTTACACAACCATGATATAATAGTCTTAAATATACAAGGATTTTTTATGTTACTAGCTAGTATTCAGGGAATAACTTGAGGATGTTTAATACAATTAGAACATTGTTCTCCATACTTATGTAGAGAAAACATAACAAACATTTATAGCAGCAGTAGATGTCTTATTTTTACCGTTCTAATGTGCCAGCAGGTACTACACCTTTAAATTTTGTACAAAAAAGCAGTTCGACTATCTGTTGTGATAGAAGACTTGCGATTTAAGAATAGATACTATGGATTATTACATTATTATAGCAGCTTTGATATTTCTTGCAGCCATATTTGGGTTCATAAATGCGAGATTTCTTAAGTTGCCTACTACCATAGGACTTATGCTCATCACCATCGTGTACACCCTAGCTGTTTTCGCTTTAAGCTATTTTGATGATACTCTACTCAAAGCCGAAATACAACTCATTAAGGAGATAGACTTTGAGAAAGTCCTTATGGACTATATGCTTAGTTTCCTGCTATTTGCAGGAGCGTTACACACTAATTTTGAACAGCTTAAAGTGCAACGCTGGCCCATACTCGCCTTTGCAACCTTAGGGGTACTTGTCTCCACATTTCTGGTAGGTAGCTTCGTTTTCTACGTGCTACAGCTACTAGGTATGGAGGTAGACTTTATTTACTGTCTACTTTTTGGGTCTCTTATCTCGCCCACAGATCCTATTGCCGTACTTGGGATTCTTAAAAAAGCAAAAGTGCCTAAAAAATTAGAAACCAAAATTGTAGGAGAATCTCTCTTTAACGATGGGGTAGGAGTAGTGGTGTTTTTGACCATCTTTGGGATTGCAAGTGCAAAAGATAGCCCTGTGACACCGGTAGATATCTTGACGTTGTTTGGTCAAGAAGTACTAGGAGGAATATTGCTAGGGATGATTATAGGGTGGATCACGTATAAAATGATGAAATCTATAGATGATTTTAGTACAGAAGTAATTATCACACTTGCTGCTGTGATGGTGGGTACAGTGCTGGCTACACAGCTGCACCTTTCTGCTCCACTAGCGATGGTAGTTGCCGGATTATTAATAGGGAATGATAGAGTGCGCACAGCCGCAATGTCTGAGACGACAGAACATTATGTAGATAAATTCTGGGAGCTCATAGACATCTTGCTTAACGCTATTTTATTTGTACTTATAGGGATGGAAATGCTCATTCTCACCTATCAAAATAGTTATTTACTTGCCGGAGTAATCGCCATACCTCTCGTACTCATAAGCAGGTATATATCACTGTGGTTACCTATAAGAGTCTTTAAGGATAAGCTCGATTTTGTGCTAAAAACAAACCTCATAATGACCTGGGGCGGACTACGTGGTGGAATTTCCATAGCGCTTGCACTCAGTCTATCTGAAGATATGCATAGAGATATGTTTCTCGTGATGACTTACATCATTGTGGTATTTTCCATTTTAGTACAAGGACTCACCGTAGAGAAACTTGTAAAAAGAACCTCACTATCTAAAGCTGATTAGTATTCTAATCAAGAAAAAGAGCCAGCCGCTTCTTCTTCTTATACGGAGTAGGGTAGTTACGCTTTCGCGAAAATATGAATGGGTGATGGTATTGCTATTTTTTCAAAATAGCGAATTGGAAATCATTGTTTTTGCAACCATTTCCTGATTTCCTTGCGCAAGGAAACCTCAGGTTTTGGTAACGGAATTGATTGCCTAGCCTGTTTACTTTTATTGAATTTTGAGAAAGTAATCTTATGTTTTTTCCAAACTTCGAGATACAATTCTAAGAACTTATTAAAGAAATTCTGTTCATTAACACGCCCTTCTATCTGAGATAGTACTTCTTTAAACTTTTCCTCTTGATCTATAAACATGTTGCTAGTGCCCTAAAATGAATTAATGTGGTAAGTTATCTCATTAATGTAGTCTAATGATGTAGCTAACTTGGATATGGTTTATTGTAAGATGAAGAATAGATTCTTTGGTTTTGGCCTTATCTTTTTCCGCCTTTGCTGTTATTCAAAAATCATAGACCATAGATAGTCTTTTATCATTAAAAACATAAAAATTCCAATTCCAATGCTTACGAAAAAAATCCATTTCTTTTTTTGAGCACTTTGTTCCATATTATAATTGTTTTGAGGTGGTTACCCTCAATTAATACCAACAGATCCGTATAGCTTGTCCTGAGCTTGCCTAATGGATACGGTGAAGTGATAGGCGTACTCTGTTAGTTGCTAGCAGAGCCGTCTAATCGATTGGCAATAATAATTTTTCAGTTCTGTTATCAGTGAAAATGGATTTTGAGTTTTCAACTAATATTCTAAGAAGCTTATTTATATCAGAACTATCTATATCCTTTATTTGAAATTCAAATTTTCGTTCACTGTTTAATTTTACTATTAACTTATTATCATTGATATTTATCTTGTCAATTTCATTAAATTTAATCGTTCTATCAGTTATCAAATTAAGCTTAATCACAATTCCTAATTTATTATACTCTACATAATTTTTATACCAAAATCTTTTGCTGAGCATAATAATCAAGATCACAAACCCTAAACTTGCAATCAGTCCATTTTTATAGTTTAAAAGTAGTCCGAAACCTACTGATAAACATAACGATGCTAATATTAAAAGAGCAATTCTAGTCCAATTCCAAGATAAATTTTCAAAATTTATTTTTTTCATTTTCCTGTTAATGATTTAATTAATTTAAAAGCATATAAAATCGCCATTAATGACGTTATTCCGCAAATTAAATATTCCGATTTTGAATAATAAGTTATTCCGCCTATCATTCCGAATGCAGTCCACCATAGATTAGTCAAAATTTCAGTTTTGTTCAATTTGTTCGTCTTTACGTGCTGTTTAGTCATATCATTGTCACCAGAACACCGCATAAAATGAGAGCTGTACTTTGCTGTTTTGCTTTAATGTACGGTTTTGTTTGTAAGATCTAAATATACAATGAATTTTGGAGTTGTGCGCTGTGCTCAATGGATTCAAAGTTGATTGGAGTAAGTATGCTTTCGCGAAAACGTTATGAGTAAGATGGAAGAGTAGGTAGAGTACTCTTAAAAGAGTTAAATAAGTTTTCAAAAAAAGCCTTTGCTATTATATGATTAGAATGGGCTTACTACGATCATAATTGATTTAAAAGCTAGAGCTGATCTAAGCCGAAGTGGCTTTTTTTTCATTGAGTTCTATGTTGTAACACGTATTTATTTTTCAGATTCTCTATATATTTTGCAACTTGTTTCTCGGAGTAATGCCCATTATATTGGATGTAATAGCCTTCATTGTTTATTACCAATACTCCAAAACAGGATTTTTTTCTACCAAAGAAGTTTGTTAAAAGAAAATCATTTTTGTCGTCAAAATACTTGATATTGTCTAATTTTTCTTTGACGCGTTCTCCATTAGCAAGAACTTCAATATTTAAACAATCATCTGTATTTATTTTAGAATAAAATTCTTTTTGCCACTTTTTGCTTTCAGATGTAATTTTGTTATTGTCAAAATGACAACTATTAATTGGTTGTCTGTAATTTAATATTAATATTTTTTCGTTGTTCCAAACGTAATTTGTTTTGATAAAATTCAATTTTTCAGAATCTATTTTATCAGCATAATCATAAGTTATTGGTTTCTCGTTTACGGAATCAATAATTTTAGTTGACGAACAAGAAAGTATTGTAAGTCCAATTAATATTTGAAGTATAGTTTTTTTCATATGTATTACAACAGGCCACTGCATAAACCGAACGCAGCTCCCAATAGCTATCGGAATTGCTGTTTGTATTAGTTTGCGGCATTGATTGTTTGATCTAAATATACAATGAATTTTAGAGTTGTGCGCCGTATGTAGCGGTTTCAATTTAGCTTTTCAACTACGCTTTCGCGAAAGCGTAATGAGTAATAGGGAAGAGCAGAAGCAGTGCTCTTAAAAGAGTTAAATAAGCATTTAAAATAAACCCTTATCATCTTAAAATCAGAAAGGGCTTACTACAATCAAAATTGGCTTGAAAGCTTGCGCTGATCTAAGCCGAAGTGTCTTGTTTTTTTTTTTTAAACTCAGTTCTTTGTTGTGTAGAGTGTTTTTTCAAGTCATCCAGATTGCATATTCGACTATGACAGTCCAGATTCCGTAAACTTTTTTTAGAAAATACTTCTTTCCATATGAACTTCCAGTAAACTTAAGATAGGATACAGAAATAACACAATTTTCGTAATTATTATCAAAAATAGGTTCGCTTATCGAGATAATACGTTGTCTTTTCTTTGTCTTTTTGAATAGTTGTTCAGTATCCTTTTTAGTCAAACATTCTTTATTTCTTATAAAATCCTCGTTGTAATTTAGTTCGTTTATCAATTCCGAATTCCAAATCCCAATTCTACTTTTTGATTCGTTTAGTTCAATTTCTTTTAAAACGTTTTCGGGAATATTAAGTCTAGTTTCTACTTTAAAATCTTTTGCGTTAAAAGAGGTTTTTTGTTTTTCACATTGGACATACATAGCTCGTCCACCTTTTCTAATTTCATAGTCAATGATTTTTCTAAACACGTTAGATTCTGAGTTATTTTGAGAATAGCTCAAAGTTGCAATTAATATTAGAAGTGTGTTTAGAGTTCGTTTCATCATATTGCACATAACAGGCCACTGCATAAAGCGAGTGCGGCATTTTGCTGGATAGCCTGTATTTATTTGTTTATTAATTGATTGTCTAAATATACAGTTATTTGTGGTTCTGTCGCCGCGCATAGAGCTTTCAAACCTGCCTCTTTCATCATCGACGAAGGAGTTAGCGACTGAGAGAATGATGCTGGATGAGATTTATAATAAGGCACAACATTCGCTTTATGCTGTAGTTCTTGCATCCGACGAGTGAGGTACGAGCGAGAGGAATGCATAGGCGCAACAACGTTTCGAGCTTTCTATAATTATGATGTGTAACTAAAGACGTTTTTGAGCCCTGCCTCCGACGAGCATAGCGAGAGGAGGGCATTAAAGAACCGCTTAGTTATGCCATAACCGATATTCAATAGAAAGACATCAAGAGCTTTAAAATCCTAGCGGATTTACTTTAACTCGATCTATACCCAACTCTTCGATATTTCAACGACTTTTGAGGTGTTCTGATTTTGAAGCGGAGCCATACGACGGCGGGAATTTGCAACTATGCTACTGCCTTGGATGTGGCTTATCTTGAGATGAAAATTATGTCCTTTGGCAATCAGCCGTCCACGGTTTTGTGTATGGTTAGTTGCGTGTTTAAGCAACTAATTTAGTAAACAAAAACGAACGCGAGAAAATTCCGAAGGAATTTTCCAAATAAGCAACGACCAAAGCAATTAATTATACACGTTGTGTGTGCCCAGTATGGGCATCTTTAGACTACTTATTAAAAGTAGTTTATTTAT
>CAJXSW010000084.1 GCA_913060645.1 uncultured Dokdonia sp.
ATCTACACTATCCTCTTCGTCGGCAGCGTCAGATGTGTATAAGAGACAGCATCAAAACAGAATTACCATGTTAGAACTCGCTGGAATCATTATTTTAGGAATCATTGCACAATGGGCCGCATGGCGTTTAAAATTACCAGCAATTTTACCATTACTACTCATAGGTCTCTTTGTAGGACCTGTATCTACTTTAATCTCTGAAGATGGTACAAAATGGATAGAACCTATATGGAATGGGGAAGAAGGACTTTTTCCAGGAGAGAGTTTGTATTGGTTTGTATCGCTTGCCATATCTATTATCCTTTTTGAAGGCGGACTTACATTAAAACGTGATGAAATTAAGAATGTAGGCCCAGTAATAACAAAGCTTATTTCTATAGGAAGCCTTGTAACATTTTTAGGAGCAGGATTTGCTGCCTACTGGATATTTGGACTTAGTCTTCAAATCTCTTTATTATTCTCAGGACTTATCATTGTAACAGGACCAACAGTTATATCGCCAATTTTGAGAAACGTACCTGTAAAGCGAGATATCTCTACAGTACTTAAGTGGGAGGGGATTCTTATAGATCCTATAGGAGCACTTGTGGCGGTATTAATGTATGAGTTTATCTCTGTAGGAGAAGGAGCAGCTTTTACAAAGACGGCCTTAGTGGAGTTTGGTAAGATTGTTCTTTTTGGAAGTACGTTTGGGTTTACGTTTGCTCATGCGCTGGCTTTTATTATCAAAAAGAAGCTTGTACCACACTACCTGATGAATGTATTTACACTAGCCGCAGTGCTAGGTGTATTTGTAATGTCAGACCAGTTTGCTCACGAGTCTGGACTACTTGCAGTAGTTGTAATGGGAATGGTACTAGGAAACATAAACCTTCCTAATATTAAGGAACTACTATACTTTAAAGAGTCGTTAAGTGTCTTACTTATTTCTGTGCTGTTCATTTTGCTTTCGGCAAATATGAATCTTGTAGATCTTGAGTTATTATATCGCTGGGAGACACTAGCGCTATTCCTTGTAGTGGTATTTGTGATACGACCTATAGGCGTTTTCTTGAGTACTTGGGGATCAGACTTACAGACGAATGCCAAGCTGTTTATTTCATGGGTAGGACCACGAGGAATTGTAGCAGCAGGTATTGCTTCACTTTTTGGGTCTAAGTTGTTAATAAAAGGAGAGCCAGGAGCAGAGTACATCACACCATTGGTATTTATGATTGTACTGGGTACCGTATTATTGAATGCAACTACTGCACGATTATTTGCAAAGATGGTGGGCGTATTTCTTACTAAATCTGAGGGTATTCTTATTGTAGGAGCATCAGAAATGCCACGATTAATAGCCAAATATCTTCAAAAAAATGGTCGTCACGTTGTACTTCTTGATAGTAATTCTAATCATATACGTACAGCAAAAGAAGCTGGACTCATGGCGCTAGAAGCAAATGTCTATGCAGATGATCTTACAGATGATGTTGAGCTTAGTGACATAGGATATTTAATGTCATTAACAGGAAACAGCGATATTAATAAGTATGCGATTAACCGTTTTAGAAAGCAGTTTGGAGAAAATGGAGCTTACCGTCTTATCTCTAAGAGGGAGATGGATAACATCGCACAACTACCTAAGGAAGGATTATTTTCGGCAACAGATGACTTCTTTAATATGACAGATGTTACGAGGCAGTATCCTACGATTAATGAGGTTGCTGTATCTTCAAAGGAGGAGTACATGGCTATAGGAAAACTTGTGGCAGATGATAAAAATATGATTCCGCTGTTTGTAAAGAAGAAGGATAATACTTTAGAAATCATTAGCTCATTTATACAAGACGTGGATGTAAAATCTTTTGAGGGAAGCCATTTAATTTACCTAGGAAAACCGATTACCGATGAAGATCTAGCCAAAGTAACCGAAGCTAGCCAGACACTATCGAGTGATGATGGAGATGTTATTGTCCCAATAGGTGATTAAGATATACTTTAAGATAGCCTGTTATAATACTTTTTCTTGTAAAAGAAGACGAGCATGCCTGCTCTAAAAAGCATCCATACGATAAAGGCGAGCCAGATGCCTATCACACCCCAGCCTAAGTACTTGCTTATATAGAGTACAGGTACAAAACCTACAAAAGTAGCTAGTAATAGCGTGTTGCGTAGCCACGCCATTTCACCAAGCCCTTTAAAAATGGCATCTAGTGTGAATGCTACAGCATTAATGGGCTGCATGATAATTACCATAAAAAACACTCCGTAAAAGACAGAGAGTACCGTTTCTTCATTGCTAAAAAGAAGACCTAGAGGTTTGTATAAAAAGGTACAAACAATAATTAATACAGCCGAAACAACGAGATTGTAACGAACAACTTTCTTGGTTAATTGCCACAAATTAGGATAGTCATTTGCGCCAAGTAGACGGCCGCTTAGCAGGTTTCCTGCAGCACCATAACCATCGATAAAAAAGGCTGTAAATAGCCATATATTGGCAGCAATAGTATGTGCCGCCACGGTTTCATCACTTATTGCAGTTGCTTCTCTCACAGCCAGCACGAGCGCCACGTTAAGAGAAAATGAGCGCACAAACAAGTTAAGACTCATGGAGATAAGCCTTTTTATTTCTGGATGTAAGGGTAATGTAAGTTTAAGAGAAACCTCTGTTTTTACTAGTAAAAGTATGAGTGCCATAATGGCCATAACTCCTTGAGCAATCAAGCTAGCCCACGCAGCTCCTTTTACACCAAGCGGTTCGATAATTCCTTCTATACCGTACACTAATGCAATGTCTAGACCTATGTTTAAAGAAGCACCAATGATGGCAACAATCATAGGCCAAAAAGTGTTTTGCAATCCTCTGAAAATCCCAAAAACAGCAAACGTAAATAAGGTGAGTGGGAAGCCCCATACTCTAATATTATAGTAATCGATACTTAATGAGAGGACTAAACCTTTTGCATTGAGTAGCGTAAAAATTTCG
This sequence comes from uncultured Dokdonia sp., assembly GCA_913060645.1. Taxonomy (GTDB): domain Bacteria; phylum Bacteroidota; class Bacteroidia; order Flavobacteriales; family Flavobacteriaceae; genus Dokdonia. The sequence goes on from CAJXSW010000084.1 coordinate 2,972, forward strand.
GCAACAAAGAAATAGGTGCTAGCAAGTACCACAATACTTAAGATGATATTAAAGTAAATTGCTTGAGCAGGGAGAACCTTTATATCCTCTAGTTTTCCTGCTCCTAGATTTTGGGAGATAATGGTAGATATCGCACTACGTGTTTGACCTAAAATCCATATTAGCATAGATAAAAAAGAACCCACAATCCCTACGGCAGCAAGTGACTCAACGCTATTTTCTGCCATGTTACCTACTACGGCGGCATCTGTACTAGACAGTATAGGCTCTGCAATACCAGCAATAAGCGCAGGAATGGCAAGCTGTTGTATACGCTTGAATGAAATATCTATATTATTTGTGGAGGTATTGATAGGATAGTTTTTTAAATAGAAAGATCAATAAAATGTAAAATTACAGACTAATAAAATGATAAACCACCTCTAGAGAACTCTTTCGTAGCAGTAAAATGGGTGCTCACTTTGTTTTGGAAAAAAGATACTCCCTAGTTTCTCATAACCTCGAGCTTCATAGAACTTTTGATTACGTTTATTTTGAGAAAAAGTATCGAGACGTATGGATGGTGCCGAGTGCGCTTTCGCGAAAGCGTATGCATAATCCATTAGTTTGCGAGCGTTTCCTTGTCCTTGATAGTCGGGATGTACGGCAAGTCTATGGATGTACAAATTATTTTTTGAAGGGGTGAGCCAGTCAATGTCTAGATACTCATCATCCATTAATGTTGACAACACAATGGTACCTATAATGCTATCATTCTCCTTGAGAAGAAAGAGCTCATCACGAGCAATATCTTGCTCAAAAGCAGTGGCAGTAGGGTAGTGTTCATTCCACTGAAAAATATTTCTTGAGATCATTTCTTGTGCACAGGCACGAGTAAGTGAAAGGATTTCAGGGATTTCTGAATTTTTTGCAGGTACAATCACAGATTAAAAAGTATTTTTGTGTTAATAGGTAAAAATACAAGTTACAGTATGAAAAATATTCTCGTTCCCATAGGTTCTTCAGATAGCGCTTTTAATACGCTTCAATATGCAATAGATCTTGCACAAGAGATTGATGCAAATGTGTATGCGATATCAGTATTTCAAGAGTTTTCTAAAGCAGGTAGTGCTTCAAAGCTAAATACTGTTATTAAAGAAGAGTCAGAAAGCAGGCTCGAGAAGGTTGTAAATGGAGTAGACCACAAAGGAGTATCTGTAGTTGCTCACCCTATTAAAGGAGGTGTGATAGAAGGCGTAGAGCGCTTTAATAAGCACGTTCCTGTAGATCTTATGGTGTTGTCACCACGCAGTAACTCTGTGCGTGATGAGGTGTATCTAGGTAACATGACAGGGAAGCTTGTAAAAGGAACTGATATTGCTGTACTGGTAGTACCAGAAAATGAAAAATTTAAGGAGCCTTCAAATATTTTAATGGCTTTTAAAAATGGAAAGTTTGATAAAAAACGTCATTTAGAACCATTGAGAAAGCTTCAAAAACATTTTGGGACAGAACTACACTTATTACACGTGGAAACTCCAGAATCTGACGAAGCTATGAAAGAAGTATCTGATGATCTTAAAAAAATGAGTGCGTCTTATAAAAACACAACAAATGCAACTACCTATCAAGGAGTGCTAGAGCACTTCCAGTCTGTAGAGCCAGATATGTTATGTGTTGTGCGTAGAAAACGTGGTTTCTTTAAGAAACTATGGGAGAAAAATGTTGTACTAAAGAAAGAATTCTTTACGACAAAACCTCTTCTTATTTTAAGAGTACAATAATATTGATTATGATGGGGGATTAGCTCATTTGGCAAGAAGCGACCAGTTCGAATCTGGTATTCTCCACCAAGATATAAAGGCATTTACAGGGTTTCTGTAAATGCCTTTTTTTTTGCAATATTGTTGGTTTTTACGCTTTTGCGAAAGCACAACAACCCTTAGATCTCCCTTTGTGTAAAAGGAATTTCTGGATTGAGTATCTCTGCTATGAGTGATTTTAAAACTCCTTCAAACTCCAAAAGTGTATCTTCTGTGACCTGCTCATTTTTATTATATCTAAATGGAAGATACCCCGATTGTAAATTTTTGAAAGATATGATACCAACGCTTACTGGGAAATCAAGCGGTTTTTTCTTGTTAAGCATATAAGCATACATCAAGACCTGAAAAGCTTTTTCAAACTTCCCTTCTGGTAATAGTAAATCATCAAATGCAGAGAGGTTCAAATCCTTCTGCGCTACTTTTCCGGTTTTATAATCTACGATGTTGACATTGTTATTGCGTTGTTCTACTAAGTCTACTTTTCCTCTCAAAAATATATCTTCCGTAAGCTGTATGTTTCTTAGATCATCTTCTACAGACATAATCGTTATGGTATCACCCTTTTTAAGGAGTCCTTTTTCTCTTTTGAGGTAATTCATTACATAACGAGTAACTATTGCGTAGACAATCTTATTTTTACCCTCACTGATATGATTAAGTCCATATACCAGTTTAAACTGGTTACGAACTTCAACTTCTATCATTGTAAGTAATTCTTCAATGATAGTAACAGTTAATTGTTGTCCTACATGTGGTTTATATAATTCTTCAAGTGTATTATGAACTATAGTACCCATGGTATTTGCCGCCACAGTTTCTTCTACTTCATTACTAGAATTGATACCAAGAACATATCGTTCATAAAACACGATAGGATCTCTCAAGTAAGTCGTGAGAGCAGAGGGTGAAATACCTTTCTTGAATAAGTTCTTAAGAGAATCAATAATTGTTGTGTCCTTTGGGATATGAGGTAATCGCTCTTCAATCTTTATTGTAGATGGAGTAACGACGTGTTTTTTTATACTGTGTATACCTTCCTCTTCTATTTGTCTTATAAACCTGCTCTTCTCGCTGCTTCCTAAACCAGTACTATGTGTGGTGTATAATAAATCTACAGTGTTAGCCCTGTGTAATAAATGATAGAAGTGATATGCATAAACCGCATCCTTCTCTGAGTAGGTGGGTAAATTATAGAGCTTTTTTAAGTCATACGGGATATATGAATTCTGACTTTTCCCAGACGGTAATATTCCCTCATTTACAGAAGTTATAATGACATGTTTATAATCTAGTACTCTAGACTCTAATACACCCATAATCTGAAGACCTTGCTCAGGATCACCCCGCAAATCAATAGTTTCTGATGATAATATTTCTCTATAAAAATGAATAAACGTTGGTATATCTTTAATATGATCCTGCGCATCCATAAGCTGCTTGAGCTTATTAAATGCTACGTAAAATCCATAAATGTATTCTAGTTGTAATGTGTTGTTACCAGTATCAAATAATGCTCTCAGTGCTTCTATGATATGTATACAGTTTGCCACTGCATCTTTAGGGTGTTCATTCCAGGTTTTAAATAGCAAATTAAAAACAGGATCTGCGCTATCACTACTAAGTTGAGCAAGTTGTGGAACACTAATAAATATAAGATTATTAGTAATAATCTCTTGTTCTAAATGCTCTGTCTGTGACCCTAGTAGTGCAGCAGATAAAGGATTGCGAAGAATATTTAAAACATCTTTAAAATAATAACCGTTTTTATGAGGGTTCTTTTTTAAGGTAATGAGCTGGTCAAAAAAGGAGGCTGTGGGTGTCTTACTCAAAGGTAACCCCATAGTAATATTCACCTTTTGTATAGTGCGAGGTAAGGCATTAAGAACTGGTAATAAAAGAGATTCCTCTCCTAATACAATAGCAGTATTAGATAACTCTTGACTTGATATTTTAGAAAGGATTGTTCCTAATGTTTTGGCCTGTAAAATATCTTGAGAGCATGCGTATGTAGCGATATTTTTTTGAGCACTATAATTATCAAAGATCCAGTTAAAAGGATTTGAGCTATAGTACGACCACTTAGATTTATAGTTTTTTACAAACGAGTTAGTCTCGTGAAAAGGATTATTCAAAAAAGATTTTTCGGTATCCCAGTATATTTCTGCGTTGCCTTCTGAAAGCAAAGCTTGAATGAGTTGTTGTTCAGCAGTATTTAAAGCGTTGAATCCTATAAACACATGTCTAGCATTAGGTGACGAATGTATATAGTGCTCTATAGTCTCTACAGCTTGTCTGTAGACATAACCTTGATGTACTGCACCTTTATCCAATGATTTTGAACAAAAGACCGTATAGATGTCAAATAAGCTATTCCAAAAATCAATATAGTTGAGTACTAATTCATTCTTTGAGGAAGACCAGTGATCTGAGAGTTCTTTAATATCCTTTAGATGATTAAATACTTCTGACTGATTTAAGAGAAATCTGTCTATCTCGTTGAAGTCACTCAAAATGGATTGAGCCCATCCACAGAACGTCTGGAAATCGGCAAGCTTTTCCTTGGCTACAACTTCTTTATAACTTTCAAATAGGATAAATATTAAGTCAATATTACTTGCAGATTTTAAACCGGTAACGTGACTAATAAATTCTTCTATTGAAAAAACTTTAGGAGCAAACGAAGTGGTGATTGCCCGTGAAGCTATTTTTTTTGTAAGTGTATTTCCTGCACGACGGCTAGGAAGGATATAAATGATATTCTCGTTTTCAGAACCTTGTTCTTTATCAAGTACTACGTCAATAAAAGTTTGCATAGTCTAAAATAAAAAATGCCTCGCAATTGCGAGGCATTTTTAAGATTATAAAAATCTTATTTTCTATTGCTCAAGAATAGAAAGCTCAACACGTCTGTTTTCTTGACGTCCTGCAGCAGTTTTATTTGAAGCAACTGGTCTAGCTTCACCAAATCCTTTAGACTCTAAACGAGACGCTGGGATTCCTTTTCCTGTTAAGTAGCTTCTTACTGAAGCTGCTCTCTGATCAGAAAGGTTTAGGTTATAAGCATCACGTCCTCTATCATCAGTGTGACCTTCGATAAGGAAACGAGTTGTTGGGTATTCCATCATTACAGATGCTACTTTATCAAGAGTTGCATAAGATTCAGATCTGATAGATGCTTTATTGTAATCAAAAAGTACTTTTTTAGTTTCTACGTTTAGCTCGTTAAGAACTTCAACAGATACTTCAGGACATCCGTTATTTGCTACAGTTCCTGCAACATCTGGACATTCGTCATCTTTGTCAAGTACACCGTCACCATCTTTATCTTCAAAAGGACATCCGTTGTTTGAACGTGGTCCAGCTTCATTAGGACAAGCATCATCAGCATCTTTGATTCCGTCTCCATCAGCATCAGGACAACCACCTAAAGCAGCGATTCCAGCAACAGTAGGACAAGCATCCTTAGGATCAGGGATTCCGTCTCCGTCAGTATCAGGACAACCATCAAACTCAGCTAAACCAGCAACAGTAGGACAAGCATCTTTAGAATCTTCGATACCATCACCGTCAGAATCAGGACAACCGTTAAATTCAGGTAAACCTGCTACTTCTGGACAAGCGTCATCTTTGTCATATATACCATCACCATCAGTATCTTTTCCTCCGAAAACAATACCTATAGCAGCAACGTGTTGGAAGTGCTTAATACCGTCATCTTCAAAAGCATGCTTATATTTAGATTGAACACCAACGTTGATGTTTTCTCCTAACCATATTTTTACACCAGCAGCAGCATTTGCTGTACCGAAACCATCAAGATCACCATCAAGAGTACTTTCTACCCAAGTATAACCAGCACCTACAGAAATGCTAGGATCAAACCATCCACCTTCACCGTTGATAAGATCTCTTAAACTATAAGAGAAATCTCCATCAGCACCGTAATACTGTAGTTCATTTCTAGGTCTTGCATCACCTAATTTTTCAATTCTGTTAATAGAACCAGAAACGCCAAATACGAATCCATCTCCTAAGTAACGAGATACATTAATGTAAGAAACAGATGGAATAATGCTCCAGTGATCTTCTACATTATAAAATTCTTCAAAAAGATTCCCTCTTGTTTCTCCTGCGCCAGGAACTCCATCAAATGCGTCTCCTACTGGATACGTATCGATAGCGTTAGCTCCGATAGAGAAAGCCCAAGGGTTGTTTGCGTCTTGTGCATTTACTGATGATCCTATAGCAAGAATCATAAGTGCTGCAACTAAAAATCTGCTAAGATGTTTCATTGTTTAGTCTTAAATTTAAGTGTTAATTGATGTCAAAAGTAAGTTGTTAAAATTAATCAACAAAGGTAAATGTACTAAAATTTTCCTAATACCCCTTATTTACAAGGGTTGAGGTAACATTAAACAACTTTTAATGCTTTTCCAACCTTAATAAATGCATTGATAGCCGTATCTAAATGTTCTATGGTATGAGCAGCGCTTAATTGCACTCTGATCCTAGCTTTTCCCTTAGGAACAACTGGGAAGAAGAACCCTATTACATAAATTCCTTCTTCTAATAATGCATCAGCCATATTTTGAGAAAGCTGCGCGTCATAAAGCATAACAGGTACAATAGCCGATTCTCCGTCTATAATATCAAAACCAGCATCTTTCATTCCTTTTTTGAAATATGCAGTATTGTGAGCAAGCTTATCTCTGAGCGAGGTGTCTTTTTCTAGCATGTCAAAGACCTTGATAGAAGCACCTACAATTGCCGGGGCAAGGGAGTTTGAAAATAAATAAGGACGACTACGCTGGCGCAGTATCTCAATAACTTCTTTCTTTGCTGTAGTATATCCACCCATAGCACCTCCTAGTGCTTTTCCTAATGTTCCAGTGATAATATCTACTCTCCCTAACACACCTTTTTCTTCAAGAGTACCTATACCACGATCACCTATAAATCCGGTGGCGTGACATTCATCTATCATTACTAGTGCATCATACTTATCAGCTAGATTACAAATTTTATCTAATGGGGCTACAAGTCCGTCCATAGAGAATACACCATCTGTTACAATGATTTTATGACGAGCGCCATTTTCATTTGCTTTTTTAAGTTGCTCTTCTAGATCTGCCATATCATTATTTGCATAGCGATATCTTGCGGCTTTACACAATCTAACACCATCTATAATAGATGCATGGTTTAGAGAGTCAGAGATTATAGCGTCTTCTGCGCCTAATAGTGGCTCAAAAACTCCACCATTTGCATCAAATGCTGCAGCGTATAAAATGGTATCTTCTGTACCATAAAACTTAGCAATACGATGTTCTAGTTCTTTGTGAATATCTTGAGTACCGCAAATAAAGCGCACAGAACTCATACCAAAACCATGCGTATCCATAGTGTCTTTGGCTGCTTGTATTACCTCTGGATGTGAAGAAAGTCCTAAGTAATTATTTGCACAAAAGTTAATAACCTTTTCTCCTGTAGAAATAGTAATCACAGCATCTTGCGCAGATGTAATGATGCGTTCTTTCTTATATAGTCCTGCCTCTTTAATTTCAGCAAGTTCTTTTTGTAAATATTGTTGAATATTACCGTACATGTGTTTGATTTTTTACAAAGGTATTAAACAGATATCACATCTACGGTGGCGTCTATATATACTAGAAATTTATTAGCTACTTTAAAGCCCATTTCTTCATAAAGTGCTCCATACATAGCGATTTGTTTACTGTGTGATGGATTATGCATTCCGGTTTTGTAATCTATAATAGTGGTATCACCATTAGGCAATACAACAACTCTATCAGGTATGTAAAATGAGCCGTCACTAGATAAAATCATTCGCTCGTTGTAAACCGTATTTTGATCTTGGTAATAATCGGTTAATTGGTGATTGCTCGTAATATTGTGAAGAACATTATTAATTGTTTCATATCCTTCCTCTGGGACAATACCTTGCTTTACGGCATCTTCTAGTACATGCTGGACGTCTGTATAACTATTAATCTGAGCCATTAGCTCATGGATGAGATTACCATAGGTAATAGCATTTTGTTTTTGCTCATCCCATAAAAAAGTGGCCTGAGTGATGATCTGAATGCCTAGTTCTTCTTTTGAGGTAGAGATGATGGAAGGAATAAATGAGGTGTAATCTGCTTTGTTGTCTTCTATTTTTGCAGGTGTCTCACGTCCAAAAGTATAGGTGCGTTGGTCTTCATTCCATAGATTATTTGTTTTAAGATAATCTATAAATAATTCACTGTAGGTATTTATTTTTTCTTTGCTTTCGCGAAAGCGTGACAACACATATAATCGTTCTGCGGCTCTTGTGAGTGCAACGTACAAGACATTAATGGTGTCAAATTGCTGTTCATTATTTCTCGTCTCATATAGCGTTGTGCCAGCTTCACCGAAATCTTTGAGAGCACTGTTATGGGGAACCATCAACGTTTTAAATCCTCCAAATGCTGTATCATTTATAGGATACCATTGATGTTCTCCTCGCACTCTATATAAATCTGAACTTGCATATGGGTAGATGACAATAGGAAACTCTAATCCTTTAGATTTATGAATGGTCATGGTCTGTACAGCGCTATCCTGCTCTGGAGCAACAATACTAGATTTCTCCTTTTTTTCTTCCCAATAGTCGATAAAACCAAGGATGCCACCGCTTTTACTTTGTGAGTAACTATAAGCAAGATCAAGATAAGCCACTACGTAAGCATCAGAAATTGCTGTGAGGTTAAAAGATCTTATTATCGATTCCAGATATTCATAGAGAGTTAGCGTTTGCATGTAGTCAATGTGCACAAAAACATCAAATCGCTGTAAATGCTCAATGAATTCTAAAAATGTACATGAGGTATTAATACTATAAAATGAGTGCGTGTCTACCACATTAAAGTAAGTCGTCAAAAAGTAAAGTACAGGCAATCTATTTTCTATTTGACTAGGGTAGGAGAGCATTGTTGCAAACGCATGAATAAATTGTACTGTGCTAGAGTTTGAGATCAGCAAGCTCTCAGAAGACACAACTTCTACATTTGCCTCTTGTAAGGCAGTTGCTATTAATGAGCCATCTATATTATTTCTCGTAAGTATACAAATGTCACTATGCAAGTAGCCTTGGCTAGTAGCTTCATTTATTATTTCAATAATGCGCGCAGGATATATTTCATTTGCTTCTTCTTTATTGTCATATTCTAAAAACTCAAGAGAGACAAAGCCGCCTGTGTTGCTATTAGTTTGTTGTGAGTTGTCTTTGTAATAAATTTCGCGATATAACTCGTTGTTAAAATGATTCGAGAGATGTGTAAAAAACTGATTATTAAAGTTTATAATTTCGGCGCTACTTCTATAGTTAGTCTCTAGACGGTCTATAGTTGCTGGAGTAGAAAAGGGGTTTATTTGATTACTCAACGCTATAAATTGCTCTGCTTCTCCTCCTCTCCATCTATAGATCGCCTGTTTGGGATCTCCTACGAGTAATAATGAATTTGCCACAGTATCTTCTGCTTGGCTACTTATAGTGTTATCTATAAGCGGGATTAAATTGTCCCATTGCATTACCGAAGTATCTTGAAACTCATCTATAAAGTAGTTTGTATACCGCTCGCCAAGTCTTTCATATAAAAAAGCGGCTGGCTGATCTTTAAGCGACTGAGCAATAAGTGCATTAAAATCTGAGATGAGTAACACATTTTCATCTTCTTTGATAAGCTCTAGCTCTTTTTTAATCAAGTGTAATACAGAAAGTGGGATAATCTTAGATCTAAAAGATTGTAACATATTCTGTTTAGAAGCAAGTTCCTTAAGCTTTAGGAAGGTGGCTATAAAATGATCTCTATGCCCATCAATAGTAGCTTTGATATGGTCTTTTTGAGTCTTTGTATAAAAGGTGTAAGACGTAATATTATCTTTATATGCCGATCCTGTATACGCAAGTCCTTGTACACCTGTCTCTTATACACATCTCCGAGCCCACGAGACGGACTCCTATCTC
>CAJXSW010000085.1 GCA_913060645.1 uncultured Dokdonia sp.
GAGATAGGAGTCCGTCTCGTGGGCTCGGAGATGTGTATAAGAGACAGCCTCAAGGGGCGAGTATAAGTTTAATCAAAACAGCTGTATTTAATGATGTTGATGGAGATGGATTTGCTCAAGTAGGCGAAACCATTACTTATAACTTTACTGTAACAAATACAGGAAACGTAACGGTTACAAACATTATTATCGAAGATCCATTAGTGATTGTATCTGGCGGACCTATCGATTTGGAGCCAGGTGAAACAGATAGTACCACATTTGTAGCTGTTTATACTATAGTTCAAAGTGATATAGATGAAGGTTTTGTAACGAATCAAGCAATAGCGACAGGTCAAGATCCTGATGGTGTTGATGTGATAGATATTTCTGATGATAATAATAGTGTAGAAGATGATGAAACTATTACAAATCTTCCAATCGAAAGTTCGATTGCTCTAGAGAAAGTAGGTACTACTCTTGATATAGATGGAGATGGTTTAATTCAAGATGGAGAAGTAATTCAGTACACATTTACTGTGACTAATACAGGGTCACTTCCGCTGGATAATATTACCATAACTGACCCATTAGTAACTGTAGATGGCGGACCTATCTCATTACTACCGGGAGAATCTGACAGTACGACATTTACTGCTACCTATATAGTGACTCCTTTTGATATAGCAAATGGTTTCGTATTAAATCAAGCAATAGTAAATGCTACAAACTCAAACGGGGAAGATGTAACAGATTTATCTGATGATCCTAACAACGATGAAAATGTTGATCCTAATATGGATGGTAATCCAGATGATCCAACACGTACTGAGTTTACAGGAGTACTTAATATCTTTGATGTCGAAGTATTTAACGGAGTTTCACCAGACGGTGATGGAGTAAATGACTTCTTTATTATAGAAGGTATAAATGCTTTCCCAGATAATAATGTTCAAATATTTAATAGATGGGGTGTTCAAGTATTTGAGCAAGATGGGTATACTGAGGATGAGGCTACAGGTTTTAAAGGTATCTCAGAAGGAAGAGCTACATTGAATTCAAAAGAGACATTACCGGAAGGAACGTATTATTACCTTATAACTTACCAGACACCAGATGGTCTGAAGAGAAAGAGTGGATATTTATACATTAATCGTTAATATAAATTTATGCTTTCGCGAAAGCGTAATAACAACTAACATAAATAATATTTGAGTTTTTGAAGTTTTAATGCGATTAGGATAAAATAATCAAATTTCTAGATGAAGTGCATCAAGATAATGTGAATCAACTGTGAAATTATAAATTATTCAAATTGAGCTATTTTTACCAAAAAGTCACTTATTGTAGGTGCAACAAATAAAGTTAGAATGAAACAATTACATCTTATAGTCCTATTAGTTATTACGGGTTTGAGTCTTACAGAGGTAAGTGCGCAGCAAGACCCACAGTATACACAATACATGTATAATACTGTAGCTATAAATCCAGCATATGCAGGTAACAGAGGTGTTACTAGCATTGTGGGATTACATAGAAGTCAATGGGTAGGCCTTGAAGGAGCTCCACGTACACAAAGTTTAAGCATTCACTCTCCTATAGGTGAAGGTAAAGTAGGGCTTGGCTTGTCTATTGTAAACGACGCATTAGGACCTGCACAAGAAACTTACATAGGTGCAGATTTTAGTTATACGATTAATACCTCAAATAGTGGTAAACTGAGTTTTGGATTAAAGGCAGGGGGACATGTCCTCGATGTTGATTTCTCAAAGCTTACACTTTTTGATGTTTCTGATCCTCGTTTTTCTCAAAATATAGATAATAAGATTTCACCAGTTATAGGAGCAGGGTTATATTATCACACTGATAAATTTTATGCTGGTTTGAGTGCGCCTAACCTAGTACAAACTGAGCACTTTGATGAAAGTAATAATAGTAACTCTGCTAGTTTTATCTCAAAAGAACGCATACATTATTATGGGATAATGGGATATACCTTTGATATTAATGACCAACTTAAATTTAAGCCTAGTACATTAGTGAAGGTTGTAGCAGGTGCACCATTACAAGTAGATTTAACAGCAAATTTTTTAGTAATGGAAAAATTGCATTTAGGTGCGGCTTACAGGTGGAGCGCTGCATTAAGTGGTCTCGTAGGTTTCCAAGTGTCTGATAGTATGCTTATAGGTCTTGCTTATGATAGAGAGAGTACTGATCTAGGAAATACAGTTTATAACGATGGAAGTTTTGAAGTATTCTTACGTTTTGAACTCTTCAATGAGTATGACAGAATGTTAACCCCAAGATTCTTTTAATAAAACTCTACTATGAAACATATTACTATTATACTCCTTTTGTTTGCTACAATAGTAGGAAACGCACAGGAAGGAAAAATAGAGAGAGGTACAAAAAAATTTAATCAATACGACTTTGTAGATGCGCAAGATATCTATCAAAAAGTAGCAGATAAAGGTTATGAGTCTGCAGATTTATTCAAAAGGTTAGGAGATTCTTATTATCTAAATGCACGTTATGATAAGGCTTCTATTTACTTCGGTAAGTTAATACAGCAATTTCCTGAAGCTGCAGAATCGGAAGCTTACTTTAGATACGCGCTGTCTTTGAGAGCTATAAAGGATTATACATTGTCAGATAGAATGATGTCTAGATTCTTTGATCTTAAAGAAGATGACAAACGAGCTGGTTTATTTAAAAAATCGCCAGATTATCTTAGAGAGATTGATTATCAAAAAGGATCTTACGAAGTTTCAAAAACTAAAATCAACTCTGGTTATTCGGATTTTGGTCCTATGTTATATAAGGACAAACTTATTTTTGCTTCAAACAGAGATACTGGATCTTTCACAAAGCATATCCACAAGTGGAACGGACAGCCATTCTTAAACTTATATCAAGTAAGTTTAAATAAAGTTGATCAAGATGCTGGTAATAAATATGTAGAAAAATTTAGTGCATATTTAAATACGCAGTACCATGAGAGTACTCCTGCTTTTACAGAAGATGGTAAAACGGTTTATTTTACTCGTAATAACTATAATAACGGTAAATATAGAGAAGATAACGACGGTACTAATAAGCTAAAACTATACAGCGCAAAGCTGGTTAACGGAAAATGGACAGATTCGCAAGAGCTTCCATTTAATAGTGATGAGTATACAGTAGCTCACCCGGCTTTAAGCGTGGACGGTAGTCGACTGTATTTTTCATCAGATATGCCTGGAAGTTTTGGACTTTCTGATTTATGGTATGTATCCATAAATGATGATGAGACATATGGAACGCCTGTAAATTTAGGTAGTGATATTAACACGGAAGGTAGAGAGTCATTCCCTTTTATTAGTTCGGAAAATGACATTTACTTTGCATCAGACGGTCACCCTGGATTGGGAGGTTTAGATTTATTTGTTACTGCATTGGGTAAAAATGGAGAAACTGCAGAAATACTTAACTTAGGAGAGCCTGCAAATACCTCAAAGGATGATTTTGCCTTTGTAATAAATAGTGAGTCTAATACAGGGTTTTTATCATCTAATCGTGGTAACAGAGGAATAGATGATGATATTTATATGCTTAAGCAAATAAAAAAGCCTTCTGCACCTTGTGATATTTTATTATCAGGTATTGTTACAGATAAAAATACAGGAGCTTATCTTGAGGGTGCTACAGTAAGTTTGTATGACACCAACAATAATTTGTTTAAATCTGTTGTTACTGGAGCGTCTGCAGCTTTTGCTTTTATTCCTGATTGTGATAAGATTTTCCTCATCAGAGCAGAGAAGGAAGGATACAATACTTCGGAGAAAATGGTAACTACCCCTAATGTTTCCTCTGAAATTGAAGAGATATTACAACTTGAAAAAACATTAAAACCAGTGGTTCCTGGAGATGATATTGCAAAAATATTAGATCTTAATCCTATATACTTCAATTTTGATAAGTATGATATACGCCCTGATGCAGAAGTAGAGCTTGCTAAGGTATTAGTATATATGGAAACTTACCCTTCTGTGCGCATAGACGTAAGATCTCACACAGATAGTAGAGGTAGAGATGCGTATAACCTTAATTTATCACAAAACAGAAATGTTTCTACTAGAGACTGGCTTATTTCAAAAGGAATAAGTGCATCAAGATTAACCGGAAAGGGATATGGAGAGACACAGCTTGTTAACGACTGTGGTAATGGTGTACGTTGTAGTAAGGAGCAACATCAATTAAATAGACGTAGTGAATTTATAGTGGTAAGCAATTAGTACTAGAATCTCATATATTAATAATAAGAGCGCCTCAATTGAGGCGCTTTTTTTATGAGTTATTTGTATTTTTACAAAGCTTATGAAAGAAGAATTAGTCATCCTTGTGGATGAAAATGACAATCAAATAGGGCTTATGCCCAAAATGGAAGCTCATGAAAAAGCTGTGTTACACAGAGCTTTTTCCGTGTTTGTTTTTAACAGTAAGAATGAACTTATGTTACAGCAACGAGCATTACATAAATACCACAGTCCCGGACTCTGGACTAATACTTGTTGCAGTCACCAGCGTGAAGGGGAAAGTAATGTGGAAGCTGGCATGAGGCGTCTACAAGAAGAAATGGGCTTCTCTGTACCTTTAGAAGAGACGATCTCATTTATTTACAAAGCTCCTTTTGATAACGGTCTTACAGAACATGAGCTAGATCATATTTTAATAGGTCATTCTGAACAATCGGCGGATATCAATGAAGACGAAGTTGCGGCTTGGAAATGGATGGATCTAGAAGATGTAAAATCTGACATCGCGAATCATCCAGAACTATATACTGAATGGTTTAAAATCATTTTTGATAAATTTTATACCCACATTAAAAGATGAGAATAACTGCACATAGAAAAGCGCATTTTAATGCTGCTCACAGACTTTATAGAGCAGACTGGGATGATGCAAAGAATATGCAAATCTTTGGGAAGTGTAGTAATCCTAACTTCCACGGGCATAACTACGATTTAACGGTAAGTGTTAGTGGAGAAATAGATCCAGAAACAGGATTTCTCATTGACCTTAAAATTTTAAAAGATATCATAAAGGCAGAGGTAGAGGATTATTTAGATCATAAGAATCTTAATCTTGAAGTTCCTGAGTTTAAAACGCTCAACCCTACGGCCGAAAATATAGCAGTTGTTATTCATAAAAAGATTAAAGCAGTTTTAGATTCTAAGTTTGATCTAGAAGTCACTTTGTATGAAACGCCTCGTAACTTTGTAACTTATAAAGGCGAATAGTTATGGCACTAAAGATAGGAGATAGAGCACCTGGCTTTACACTTAATAATCAGAATAACGAAGCAGTATTAGTAGACGAATTGATAGGGAAGGTACCTATGGTAATTTATTTCTACCCTAAAAACTTCACACCTGGATGTACTGCTCAAGCTTGTAGCTTTAGAGATCAGTACCAAGATTTTACAGATGCCGGAGCAAAAGTATTCGGCATAAGTGCAGATAGTGTAGAAAGCCACAAACGTTTTAGAGCAAAGCATAATTTGCCATTTGACACACTCTCAGATACAAGTAACAAAGTGCGTAAAAAATATGGTGTTAAGAATGAATTATTGGGTCTACTACCTGGTAGAGAAACATTCGTAGTAGATGCAAGTGGAATTATAAAGATGCGTTTCAACAGCATGATGGCTGCAAAACATATACCTAAAGCGCTTGCAGTTATTAAAGGATTGTAAGGAAAAGTATATTTTCGCGAAAGCGTAACCATTACATAATACCACAAAAATAAAAGGGAGATGCTTAGCATCTCCCTTTTTATGTTATATAGATTTCACAAAATCTAGAAATACTTTTTTATGCAAATCCAGATCTAAATCTGGTGAGAGAGAAGCTCTCACGATGTAATCTTTATCACCTTCTTTAGTGGTTCCTTGCGTAGAGGTCGCTGGAATAGTCCAGTAACAGCCTTTAAGCTGGCCGTAGCTCACACAAAATTTACTCTCATTAGGAATCTCTGTAATCATTAAGTTAATAAGCTTAAGATTAAGAGCTCTTTTGTATTGCTCTCTTTCTAGATCATTAGCTCCTTTAGTAGGTAAATCTAGAGAGAATACCGAAGGAGTAAACCCTTGTGCTGCTAGCTCTTCTGACACAAAATTAATTTTTGCGCCCGGAAGTTCTTTTTCTATAAAGGTTACAAACTCACGCGTGTTTACATAAGCTGCTGCAATACGATCGTTCATAGAAGGTAACTGTGCGGCTAGTATCTCGTATTGTAAATCTGTAGCCTCGTTATCACAAAGCTCAAGGTGAAAAGCGATACTATTAATGAGGTCTTCTGCTTTATTGTTTACCACGCAATAGCCTGCAGTACATTTACCACCACTTGGGAATTTTGATCCGCTGGCATAAGAAATAGTGCGGACGGTAGATAGTATTTTATCTTCTCCTAAGAAGTGAACATTAGGACAAAACGTTTGATCAAGTATAAAAACAGGGTCTATTGCTGTTGCTCCAGTAGGAGTGGTACGTTTTTTACTAAGCGCTTCTTTGAGTTGTAAAAGATCTGGAACTTCTACTCTTGGATTCGTTGGTATTTCTGCAATAATATAGGGTACTGCGTCCTCTGCAGCTATTTTAGTAAGTACAGTGTCTATGCTCTGCACCATATCATTATCTCCATCTACAGGAAGATCCACAACTTCTACATTATCAAGGCAAGCAGCAACACGTCTAGCCTGATCATTTGTCCCACCATAACAGTTAGGAGGAACAATAAATTTTATCGCCTTATCAGGATGTTTATTGATAGCATCATCTACTAACCCCATCATAATAGCATACTGTATAGAAAGTCCGCTAGAAGCCACGAGAGGCTCTGTATCGGTTCCATTTACTTCTTTAATGAGTTCGTGTACACGTACTTTATCTTTTGTTACATCACCAGCCGTATATTCAATCGGAGCATTATGCACTAATGATGTTAATGCTACTAACGAATTTGAAGGCGTCATCGCAATGGTTTCCCTTCTACGCACGTGTTGGATGTCTGAAACATAGTGTGCGTTCTTCTCCCCATTTATAACGAGTAGACTACCTATATTTTCATATACACTTACGTGAAAATCAATGCTGTTTGCTATAGGTCGCGCATTTATTTGGTCCTCCTGCGAGAGATAAATAGTACTCCCATCAAAAGCTGAAATATTTTCTGGGCTGTCCACTTGATTAAGTTCAAAGTGATATCCGTAAACGCTTTTCAGAGCTTCTGCATCAAATATAGCAGGAAGTTTCCCTGTGTAGTTGATTCGTGTTTTTTTACCGTCTAATAAATTTTTTCTCAGCACGGCAAGTACTGGAACGGTAATAGAATCAAAGCTAATAACGCTGTCTGCTTCTAGGCCTAGCAATCTCGCTACGCTCCATTCTAGAATACTAGAAAGTGGGTGGCCTAACCTTATGTAATCATAAGCTGTAGGAAGATTTGCTAGAGCAGCAGTAGTTGCATTTTTCTCATTGTATAAAGCTTCAAATTCATCTAAAAACTCAGATTTCGCAAGCTGTTCATTATAAATATCCAATCGGTGGGTGGTGAGACCTATCCAGTCGTTGGGCATATTATCGAGTACTTCTTTGATGTAGTGTAACATTTATAAGTTTTAAAAGTGTGTCTTCTTCACATAAAGACACCTTGAATATTAATTTTTTAAAGGATAATTTTAGACGCTTTTATCAGCTATTCCTAACAGTAAATACTCTCAAATAGTACTTATTTCAATTAGTGTAAATGTGGCTAATTGAAAGTAATGTAAACCATTAATTTACTTAAAAATTCACGTAAAGTTTGAGCAGATAAAACGATTTTACAAAAGTATGCGAGTCATTTGCAATAGCAAAGACTCGCACTATGAATTATTATTTTTTATTGAAGGTTTAACAATGAAATGACTTAGCTAGTAAATAGCCAAGCTATGATACATTGAAAACTTACAATGATGTTTGTTATCTAATCTTTGATCATTGGCAGTTCGATAGATGATGCATGCGCGGCCGAGTGATGCACGTTATTATGTGCTACAACACCTTCTTTTTCGTCATAATTATTTCCTCCTGTATTGAGATTACGAGCAAAACGTGGGAAGTTACTACTTGAGATTTCTACACGAATACGATGTCCTTTTTTAAAATAATTACTTGTAGACATCGGTGTGAGGTCTAGTTTGTAAACTTCGCCCTCCTTCATAAATACCTCTTTGTCATATCCTTCTCGGTATCTTGCACGTTGTATCGTTTCATCCAGATTGTAAGCTGTACCGTCAGGGTAAACGTCAATTAGTTTGATAGTAAAGTCGGTATCTTTCACGTCAGACGAGACGTATAACGTGCTTTTTATAAAACCAGATACTTCTACGCCTTCCTCTAGCGGATCTGTAGTATACACTAAGATGTCATTTCTAGTTTCCATTTGTTGTTGGTCAAAAGCGCCACCTTGAACGGCATTACCTGTACAACATACATTACCACCGTATGAGGGTACTGGTTGCATAGGGTCATATGTAAACCCATCTGCATTATCCGAAGTTGTTTTAGTAGTAGATAATGTTCCGTCTCCAAAACGGCTATTGGCATTTCCATTACTATTTAAATAATAGGTGGTAGGTTCTGCTTTTTGAGGTGGCCAGGTTTCGGCAGCTTGCCATTTATTGCTACCCATGGTGTAGTACTGAACTCTAGGTGTTTTTTCTTTAAAATCATTCTTTTCGCCCTTGAGCCATAAATCAAACCATCCATAAATCTGCTCTTCATAATTGAGTGTTGCATCACCTACGCTGCGCTCACCCACAATAGTATTTTCAGTTGCTCTTGTATATGCACAGTGTAGGGTAGGAGCAATCACTAGATATTGATTATCTCTAACAGTAGCATCCTTAATATTATTTCTAACGTGGTTAAACAATGCTAGGTTAGGAGTAATGGAAACATCATACCAAGAGGCAAACCAGAAACTAGGAACACCAATATCTTTATTATCATGATAGATACCACCTTCAAACCATGCCTTGTCGTTAGGTTTACGGCGAATCATTTTGTCAAAAATCTCGTTCTTACCGTTGATGTTTTTCAAAATATCTTGAATAGGTAAGTGTTTCAAAGCCTCCGCCATATCTACTGGCGGATTTTCTGGAGCTAGATCATAAAATCTTGAAATTCTAATTAAATCTTCCTGTGTCGCTCCCGCAGGAATACGAGGTTTAAATTTATCATGTTCCACACCGTACAACCAAGAGAAAAAGAGCATTTGCTCAACACCACCACGATACCAGTTTCCTTGTTCCTGAATATCACCTATTCTTCCTACGCCAGCTCCATAGCCTTGTGGTACCATAGCTGCATGAGAAGGATGATCTAATGCTGCAACCGCCATTTGCCACTCTGCAGTAGAGGAGCATCCAAGTGTGCCAATCTTCCCATTAGACCAAGATTGATTTTTCATCCATGTAAAGGCATCATACCCATCTGTGAGCGGTACGCCTAATATATCCCATTCACCTTCAGAGTAGTATCTTCCCCTTTCGTTTTGAACTACGTAGGCATATCCTCTTTTTACAGCTTCTAGCGCTCGCTCGGCGGTTCTTGTTCTTTGTTTTCCATCTCCCCAAGAATTGAAGTTATAAGGAGTTCGCGAGAATATAATAGGAACCTTACCACTCGTCTTTGGTCTATAAATAGCAGTAGCGAGGCGTATGCCATCGCGCATAGGCATCATGACTTTTTGATCTACAATGGCTATATTTTCAAGTTCGGCGAGTACATCGTTTTGTGCGTAAAGGGTGTCGCTCGATATCATAGACATCGCAAGCGCAAGAAATAGAAAAAACGTAATTTTCTTCATCGTGTAGGGATATTAGCTTGTAATAAGGATTACAATGATTAATCAATAAATATGCTTCTAAATATACAATGAATTTATTGGTGCTTATAATTTTTGTGGTAACAAGCAGCTAATATTGAGATATATAGGTGTTAGGAGTTAATTGCAATTATGCATATAATGATATCAAACAACCTTGGGATTGTGTGTAAAGTCTAGTGACACTGTAAGGTAAACTCTATCTTTCCAGAAGATTCATCATAAAAAACATAAATCAGTCCTACATCTCCCCACATCAATCCGGCATTATCTTCGGAGTCTATTTGAAATAGAAGCTTCATTGGATTTCCATCGCCGTCATTAGGTGTTTCTTCACCTTGTACCCAATTAGGATAACCTCCCAGCTGACTCAAATAATCTTGTTCTCCTATCAGCTTTTGAACAACTTGATCATAACTATCCCAAGGTTCATCTTCGTCAAGAACACAAGATAGTTTAGAAGCCGCTGGACTGTGTAGATCTATTCCTTCCCAGTCAGGGAGAGATTTTGTAGCGCTAAAATTTATCAAGCAATACTTAGACATTTCTAGCGTGCTGGGTGTCGCAATAAATTGAACATTATCTTGGTTCACTTTCTTATAAATTTTCACAAGCCAGCCGTCACTTGATGTTTCCCAAGGAAATTCTTCCCAATCGTAATAGAATTGAACTAATGCTATACTTTCTGGAAGTTCCAATGCTGGAGTGTTGAAAATTTGGAAGATAAAGGCTAGATGATCTCCTTTGTTAGTTTCTGGCCATGATTCTCCCTTTTCAAAATATGGGTGTCCCCCAAAATGTGAAACCATTTGAGAGTTTTCTAGAGGCCTAGAAGCTGGTAATACCTCTAGCTTAGTAGCCGTTCTAATTAAAGGTTTTACTAAATTTTCTAAATCAGAAAATGTTTTTAAGTTAAGATCATTTAGCTCCTCACGATATTTATTAAAATGTGACATAGCCTTAGGTTTGTTTTCTTTGCTTTGAAATAGTTTTTTAAGAAAGTTCATCTTACAGGGTTAGTTTAGATTACAAAGACAAGTTTAATCTGGGATAAGTGGAATGTTTAATGAGAAGAAGCTATTTAATCTTTACACTAGATCAACGCTCAATTCTTTTTTAATAGATCTTTTGTCCACATTAATCGCTTGTATCCATTCTCATTTTAAGCAAGTCTGGTTTAAATCCTTTCTTTCTATAAGCTTGCAGTGCGCTTTCATTTTCGGCATACACATCAAGTTGAATCTCTGTAATATTTTTCTTCTTTACATCGGTAATTAGCGCATCAATGATTTTACCATTTATTCCCTTTCCTCGGTAGCTAGGCAATACATACATAAAACCTAGGTACGCATATTTCGCAGGGTTCTTGTAGGGTTTAGCATCTAGTATGAGCGCATATCCCGAGCCTACAATCTTATTATCTACTTCGGCAACTAGTAGGGTAGCGTCTTCATTATTTATGAGATCTACTATATTGTAATAGGTGATAGGATCTTCTTTTAAATTTGGAGCAAAGGGACGCTCATAAGAGATCACTGCCTGCTCAAAAGATTTTAAAATCTCAAGGTCATTTATATGGGCATTACGCATGATGATATTTTCTGTCATGATAGTATTATATATTTATCTGATGTAAGCAGAGTAGGAGCACTAAAATATATTTCATAAAGATTTCAATTGTTACAGGCACGCTTTCGCGAAAGCGTAATTACTTAAACAGCACTAAGTTGATGAGTAGACACTTTGCTATTCATCTTAATTTTTGACTACATCACCCTTTTTTAATGTACTTGCATCTACGGCATTGTCAAATGTATACTCGGTAGATATGAGGCCATTAGTTGCAGATGGAATTTTAACATTAAAATGTAGGTGCTCAACGGTGGTAAAACCCGTCATTCCACTAATAGCGATGGGTTGCCCTTTCTCCACATAATCACCAAGCTCAACGATGGCTCCATCATAGTTTAAGTGTACATATTGAGAGTATAAACCGCTGTCAGGATGATAAACGGTTAGGTAATTACTTCTATCATTATCTCTCCATTGCTGGCTTGTACCATGATCTTTGTATTTATCAATCAATCCTACCACATATCCATCATCTACACTTACGATGGTATCCCCTATGCTTAGATCGAAATCAATAGCATACTTACTCGTGATTTTATTATGAGAAAAGCTGTTGTTAAAGCCTTGTATGATTTTGTATTGTTTGCCCTTTGGAAATGGTAATCCTATACTGCTTTTGTTGACTTCACGCTGCAAATCCCCGTATTCAATGCTGTATTTTGGTTTTACAGTAGATTGTACATCTGGATAATGAATTTTAATAATAGTGTCTTGCAGTTTACTTAGGGTTACATGCCCGAAAAGAGTTGCTAGGTCAGGATTTGCAGCATCTTTAACGAGCTTTACGTTCATGGGACACATGAGAGGGTTCTTTAAATGAAAAGCAATCGTGTCATTTTCATACGCATCTTTAAAGCTTAATTTAGCTGGAAAGTATTGCTCTTTAGGGAAATTGTCTAGGCTATTGCAAGCTGCAAGGCAAATTATGGACAGGAAAAGGATAAGTTTTTTCATATATTTTCCATCTATTTCAAACTTGGAGATAACACTTAGAATTCCCAATATTTTGATGCTCTTTTTAATCCAGCTCTTCATATTTAAATATTATTTTTTTACACCTTTAATTCTGTCTCTTATACACATCTGACGCTGCCGACGAAGAGGATAGTGTAGAT
>CAJXSW010000086.1 GCA_913060645.1 uncultured Dokdonia sp.
ATCTACACTATCCTCTTCGTCGGCAGCGTCAGATGTGTATAAGAGACAGGGCCAGCACTAAGAATGTAATAATGAACTTCATAAGAGTGTAATATTTTGTTGATTAGGCCTCAAATGTATCTTAAAATTTAGTTAAGGGTGTAAAATAGGTAGGTGTTTTGTAAATTTTTATGATTTTTTTAAAATGACCCCTTTAAAATTAGGGGTGTGATAAATAATTTGTGATTTTATTGAGATATGTGTTTTGAGGTTATTGCGCTTTTTGTAGTAATTAAGCGTTATTATTGAGGATATTATTGAATTTAACAGTATTCATTAAAATAGCTATAACGTTTTCGTAGTTTTTAAGATAATTTAAGAGTCAGAATATGATAAAATAATATACCTAATAATGAGCTTTTGTGAAATATTAAGTATCTATATTTCATTAATCGTAATAATGAGATGTGATTTTTGACCCTTAGATAAGTAGGATTATCTTGTGAATAAGTAATAATGGTTTCACCATAAAAATGTAGACAATGCTTAAGGATCAGGGATTATATTTAAGAGAATTTGAACACGATGCTTGTGGAGCAGGATTCATTTGTAGTTTAAAAGGAATAAAGTCAAACGACATTATTCACAAAGCACTAGAAATTCTTGAAAAACTAGAGCATCGAGGAGCAGTAAGTGCAGATGGAAGAACTGGAGATGGTGCAGGAATACTTATAGATATTCCTCATGATTATTTTCAAGCTAGCTGTGATTTTGAGTTGCCACAAGAAGGAAGTTATGCTGTGAGTAATGTGTTTCTTCCTCGTAAACAAAATCAACGAGATTACTGTATTTCGGTATTTGAGAAGAGTCTTACAGATCAGGGTATACATATTATAGGATGGAGAGATGTGCCTGTAGATAAATCTATCTTAGGTGAGATTGCTCAGGTTTCTGAGCCCTTTGTAAAGCAAATCTTTGTTTCATATGACGGTGGTGATAAAAATCCCGCTTTCGCGAAAGCGCAACAAAAACCCACTCCAGAATTTGCATTCAACTTAAAATTATTTACTGCACGTAAAATTGCAGAACACACTATATATGATTCTAAGCTATCTGAAAGTTCATTCTTTTATGTACCTAGTTTTTCAACCAAAACAATAATTTATAAGGGGCTATTAATGCCTCAAGACATTAAGGTTTATTATAAGGACTTGATGGATCCTAGGGTTGTGACGCGCCTGGCACTTGTGCATCAGCGTTTTTCAACAAATACATTCCCTACATGGGATCTTGCACAGCCTTTTAGATATATGTGTCATAATGGAGAGATTAATACATTGCGAGGCAATGTAACTCGTATGTATTCCAGAGAAGAACTTATGGAGAGTCCGCTTTTTGGAGAGGATATTAAAGCTGTTCTTCCAGTGGTGATACCAGGCAAATCTGATAGTGCTTCTATGGATATGGTGGTGGAGCTGTTATTAATGACAGGTCGCTCACTTCCAGAGGTAATGATGATGCTCGTGCCAGAAGCGTGGGAAAAAAATAAGGAGATGTCTCCTGCAAAACGTGCTTTTTATGAATTTAACTCCTGCCTTATGGAGCCTTGGGATGGTCCAGCGTCTATTCCGTTTACAGATGGTAATTATATAGGAGCGGTACTTGATCGTAATGGATTGCGTCCATCGCGTTATTCTGTTACAAAGGATGGCTACGTGATTATGGCTTCAGAAATTGGTGTGGTAGATATTGAGCCTAGCAATGTACAGTTTCACGGTCGTTTAGAACCTGGTAAGATGTTTCTAGTAGATATGGCGCAAGGTCGTATCATTAACGATGAGGAAATAAAAGAGGAGATTGCTACGCGTAACCCTTATCAAGAATGGCTTGATGAAAATTTAATTCACTTAAGGGATATTCCTTATAATGAGTGTCCGCTATTTTTAAATGAAGCACCGCTTAAGGATCGTTTAATCACCTTTGGGTACACACAAGAAGATATAAATACCATCATATTACCCATGGCTGCAAATGCCAAGGAGCCTATAGGTTCTATGGGTAATGATGCTCCTATTGCTGCGCTTTCAGAAAGACCGCAGCTCATTTATAATTACTTTAAACAATTATTTGCTCAAGTAACAAATCCGCCTCTTGATGGAATAAGAGAGGAGCTGATTACAGATATTTCTTTAACCCTGGGAGCCGATTATAATATTTTCGACATAAATGTCGCGCATTGTAGAAAACTTAAAATCCAGAACCCAGTTATATCAAAACAAGATTTAGACAAGATTAAAAGTCTAGATGACAAAAACTTTAAAGTAGTTTCTGTACCGATGTTATATCAGGTAGAGAGAGGTCATAATGGCCTCGAGGAAGCACTAGAAAAACTGTTGCAAAATGTAAGTAAGCAGCTTGATGAGGGTGCAAATATTGTTATTCTATCAGATAGAAATACGTCAATTACAGAGGCACCTATACCAGCATTGCTTGCCTGCTCTTATGTAAACAACGGATTAGCAACTCATAAGAAGAGATCTCAGTTAAGTTTAATTATTGAGTCTGCAGAGCCTAGGGAAGTGCATCACTTTGCATTATTATTTGGTTATGGCGCGAGCGCGATTAACCCATATATGGTAAATGAGATTATAGAAAATCATCCAGAAGACCTTGAGCTTGCTAGTGTAGATGTGGAGGAGGCTATTCAAAACTTCAATAAGGCTGTAGGTAAAGGAGTGCTCAAGGTGATGAATAAGATTGGTATTTCTACACTCAATTCATATCGCAGTTCGCAATTATTTGAATGTATAGGTATTAGTAAAAAAGTAGTTTCAAAATACTTTCCGCGCACGGTGACTAGAATTGAGGGTGTAGGATTGCATCAATTAGAAGGAGAAATAAGTAAGCGTCATACAGCTGCTTACGATAAAAAAGAAATCGCTGCAGACTTGCCTCTAGAAATAGGTGGTGAGTATAGATGGAGAAGAGATGGAGAGGCGCATTTATTTAATCCGCTTACGATTGCAAAACTTCAAGAATCTGTACGAAGCAATAAGCCTGTAATTTATAAGGAGTATGCAGATCGTGTAAATAATCAAGCAAAACAACTAATGACCATTAGAGGGTTGTTTGAATTTACAAATTATGATCCTATAGATATTGAAGAAGTAGAGCCATGGACGGATATTGTAAAGCGTTTTAAAACGGGAGCAATGTCTTATGGATCTATCAGTAAAGAAGCGCATGAGACACTAGCTGTAGCGATGAATCGTATAGATGGTAAATCTAATTCTGGTGAAGGAGGAGAAAACCAAGAGCGTTTTTATAAAGATGTAAATGGAGACTGGAAAAACAGTGCAATCAAGCAAGTAGCTTCTGGGCGATTTGGAGTTACCTCAAATTATCTTACAAATGCTGCAGAGATTCAAATCAAAATGGCGCAGGGCGCAAAGCCTGGTGAAGGAGGGCAGTTGCCTGGGCCTAAAGTAAATCCAGAAATTGCAAAAACACGTAATTCTACTCCATATGTAGGATTGATTTCTCCACCACCGCACCATGATATTTACTCTATTGAAGATTTATCACAGCTTATTTATGACCTTAAATCTGCAAATAGAGAGGCGCGTATTAATGTAAAACTAGTATCAGAAGTAGGGGTAGGGACTGTGGCCGCAGGTGTTGCAAAAGCTAAGGCAGATGTAATCTTGATCTCAGGGCATGATGGAGGAACTGGTGCAACGCCACTTACTTCGTTAAAACATACGGGACTTCCGTGGGAGTTAGGACTCGCCGAAGCGCAGCAAACACTCGTTATGAATGATTTGCGTGGTCGTGTGAGGTTAGAGTGTGATGGCCAACTTAAAACCGGTAGAGATGTAGCAATCGCATGTCTTTTGGGAGCAGAGGAGTTTGGATTTGCCACAGCACCGCTAGTGGCTTCTGGATGTATTATGATGCGTGTATGTCACTTAAATACTTGTCCTGTGGGAATTGCTACACAAAACCCAGAGTTACGTAAGCGTTTCAAAGGAAAGCCTGAACATGTAGTTAACTTTATGTATTTCGTGGCGCAAGAGCTTCGTGAGATTATGGCAAAGCTTGGCTTCAAGACCGTAGATGAGATGGTAGGGCAGGTACAAAAGCTAGACCGCAACAAGACCATCGATCAGTACAAAGCATTAGGACTCGATTTGTCTCCTATTCTTCATAAAGTAGACGTTAAGGAAGGGCAATCCTTGAGAAATATCGAAAAGCAAGATCATGATTTAGAAAAAGCATTAGATTTTAAAATTATATCTCAGGCGCACCCTGCATTATTCAGAAAAGAGAAAACCACGCTTGATCTTAAGATTACAAATGAAGACAGAGCAGTAGGAGCCATTTTAAGTAATGAGATTTCAAAAATTTATGGAGTTAATGGGCTGCCAGAAAATACATTAAAAATCAACTTTGAAGGTTCGGCTGGGCAGAGTTTTGCAGCATTTGCAACGCATGGACTAACACTTTCGGTTACTGGAAATACAAATGACTATATAGGCAAAGGACTTTCTGGAGCAAAAGTGATTGTAAAAGTACCTGTAGAGGCAACCATAATTCCTGAGGATAATGTCATTATTGGAAACGTAGCATTTTACGGTGCCACTGCTGGAGAGGCTTACATCAATGGAAAGGCTGGAGAGCGTTTTTGTGTACGTAACTCGGGAGCTAGAGCTGTTGTAGAAGGTATAGGTGATCATGGTTGTGAGTATATGACAGGAGGAGTAGCAGTGATTTTAGGAGCTGTGGGAAGAAACTTCGGAGCTGGAATGAGTGGTGGAATTGCATATGTGTATGATGTTGATAGTTCGCTTTCGCGAAAAGCAAACTCAGAGGGCTTAAACTTCTTAAAAGTAGAAGAAACACAAGATCGTGAGGAACTTAGACAATTGGTCGAAAACCATTATAATGCCACACAATCTCCACTAGCACAACGTTTCCTAGAAAATTGGGATGTGGAAATAGGCAATTTCACGAAAGTGTTACCAGAAGAATACCGCCAGGCTTTAATAAGACTAGAGGAAGAACAAAAATTAGCAAACTAAGAGATGGGAAAAGTAACAGGATTTTTAGAATATAAGCGCAAAGATGAGAGCTATGTAGCTCCGGAGGAACGCTTAAAAAATTACAAAGAATTTACCGTTCCTCTTGAAGAGTCAGATCTCAAAAAGCAGGGAGGAAGGTGTATGGATTGTGGGATTCCATTTTGTCATTCTGGATGCCCGCTAGGTAACCTCATACCAGACTTTAATGATGCAGTGTATAAAGGTCGCTGGAAAGAGGCTGCAGGGATATTACATGCAACTAATAATTTTCCAGAATTTACAGGAAGACTTTGTCCTGCTCCATGTGAGGAAGCTTGTGTTCTTGGCATTAATGAAGATCCAGTAAGTATTGAAAATATAGAAAAAAATATAGTAGAGCGTGCTTTTGAAGAAGGATGGATTACAGCACAACCACCTGTGAAACGTACGGGGAAATCTGTTGCTGTTATTGGTTCTGGACCTTCTGGACTTGCTACGGCACAACAGCTCAACAGAGCTGGACATGTGGTGACTGTTTTTGAACGAGATGCAAAAGTGGGCGGATTATTACGTTATGGAATTCCTGATTTTAAGATGGAAAAAAATGTAATAGATCGTCGTCTTGAGGTCCTTGAAGAAGAAGGAATCACCTTTAAAACGAATGCAAATGTTGGACAAAATATAAGTGTAGAGGCGCTCCAAGATGAGTATGATGCTATTGTACTGTGCGGAGGAGCTACTGTGAGAAGATCTATTCCCATTAAGGGTGCACATCTTAAAGGAGTGTATCAAGCAATGGATTTTTTAAAACAAAATAATGAGCGTCAAGATGGTCTAAATGATTGGGAAGAAGAAATTGTAGCAACCGGTAAAAACGTTGTCGTAATAGGAGGAGGAGATACAGGTTCTGATTGTATAGGCACGAGTAATAGACAAGGAGCGAGTAGTGTGACAAATTTTGAAATTCTTAATAAGCCTACTGTAGAGCGACCTACAGAACAGCCTTGGCCATATTATCCTATGCGACTGCGCACGAGTTCTTCACATAAAGAAGGGGTTGATCGTGTGTTTAGTATATCAACCAAAGAGTTTGTGGGTGACGCTGCTGGAAATCTCACGGGATTAATTACTGCAGAAGTGGAGTGGATTACTCATGAAAGTGGAAGACGAGAGTTAAAAGAAGTTCCTAATTCAGAAAAAGAATGGGAATGTGATATGGCATTTCTAGCATTAGGTTTCACCGGGCCAGAGAAAACATTAATTGATCAATTACATCTCGATACAGATTTGAGAGGTAATATTAAGGCAACTGATTATAGTACCAATGTCTCGGGGATATTTGCAGCAGGTGATATGCGTAGAGGGCAATCACTTATCGTCTGGGCAATTTCAGAAGGGCGTCAAGCAGCACATCACGTAGATAAGTTTTTAATGGGAAGTTCTGAGCTTCCATTAAAAGATGAGGAAAGCGATTTGCCTAGACGTTAACTATTTGTGATGTTAATTGTATATTGACATTTCTAACAATAGAAGTAGTATCATGAAAATTCAAAAAAGCACAAAAGGGGAGTGGATATCAACTTTTGGTGGAGTGCTCATTACTACTGGTATTATGTGTATGGCTTTTGAGGCTAGTAATTATTTTATTTTTGGCTTTCTTCTCACGGGTATGGCTGTAACGATTTACGGTATAGTTAGTTCTTCTAGAGAAAAAGCTGCGAGTGACAACATTAAAAAGAAATAAGTGACTCAATAATTTTTATTCATTCCTAAAAACTAACAAAGCCTCTACATGAAAATGTAGAGGCTTTGTTATTATAATCAATTCAAGATAGAAGTTACACAGAGAGCTTCTTTCCTAAATCTTCTACGTATTTTCTAAACTGCTTGTCTGTGCTAGCAAGGTTATCTACCGTTTTACAAGCGTGTAATACGGTTGCGTGATCGCGTTGTCCTATTTGAGAACCTATACTTGCAAGAGATGCCTTTGTAAGCTTCTTTGCAAAGAACATAGCGAGCTGTCTTGCTTGTACAATGTGACGTTTACGAGTTTTAGACTGTAGTGTCTCTACATCCATCTGGAAGTAATCTGATACAATCTTTTGTATGTAATCTATAGATACTTCGCGCTTCGTATGCTTCACGTAGTTGTCTACAATCTTCTTAGCTAGATCTAATGTGATTTCTTTCTTATTGAAAGAAGAGTGAGCAATAAGTGATATAATAGCACCTTCTAGCTCTCTTACATTTGTCTTGATGTTATTTGCAAGAAATTCTACAATCTCTTCTGGCATCTCAACACCATCTTGATATAGCTTTTGCTTTATGATGGCTATACGCGTTTCAAAGCTTGGGTGTTGCAGCTCTGCACTTAATCCCCATTTAAAACGAGAAAGAAGGCGTTGCTCGATGTCTTGCATATCAACCGGCGCCTTATCTGAGGTAAGAATTACTTGCTTACCATTTTGATGTAGGTGATTAAAGATATGGAAGAACACATCTTGAGTTCCTGCTTTACCACTTAGTAATTGAATATCGTCTACAATAAGAACATCAATAACTTGATAGAAATGTATAAAGTCATTTCTGTTGTTCTTTTTTACAGACTCAATATACTGTTGTGTAAACTTCTCAGCAGATATGTATAAAACAGTCTTTGCTGGATATTTATCTTTTATTTGAACACCTATGGCGTGTGCAAGGTGTGTTTTTCCTAAACCTACACCACCAAAAACGAGTAGTGGGTTAAATGATGTTCCTCCAGGTTTATTTGCAACTGCCATTCCTGCAGAACGTGCAAGACGGTTAGAGTCACCTTCAAGGAAGTTATCAAAGTTATAATTAGGATTGAGCTGTGATTCAATTTGTAAATTTCTGATACCAGGAATTACAAAAGGATTTTTAAGCTCTGGATTCTTATTTTTAAATGGAGCATCAACATCTTGAGATTTCATAGTGCTACGATTTGCACTAGGAATCTTTTCAGTAAACGGTTGATTATTTCCGTAAGTGTTTTCCATTCTGATTACATAAACCAGTTTGGCATTTTCACCTAGTACTTTGTTAAGCGCAACTTTAAGAAGTTTAACATAGTGCTCTTCTAGCCATTCATAAAAGAACTTACTAGGCACTTGTATGCTTAATGCGTTATCTGTGAGCTTGACCGCTTTAATCGGTTCAAACCACGTCTTGTATGCCTGGGGTGTAATATTGTCCTTAATAAAAGAGAGACAATTATCCCATACAGATTGCGCAGTTAGAGTCATTCGTTGAGTTAAATTATTGGTTGTTTTTTAGTACAGAATGCCTTTTAAAAGGATTATCGTATTGTTGATAAGGCCCCCTTTAAAAGCTAAGCAAATATGTGAACAAAAAAAGTAATAAAAAAACTAGTAGAGGGTTGTTTTTTTGCAAATTTTGTTGCATCATATATCAGATTTAAAATTACAAAAAATTAGACCTCTCTACTGTGAAAAACCATATTACTTTTGTTAAAGTTCGCTACTCAGAAACCGACCAGATGGGCTTTGTGCACCATAGTAACTACGCTCAATATCTTGAAATTGCGAGACTTGAATGGCTAGAACAGCTTGGAATTTCTTATAAATGGATGGAAGAAAATGGAGTTATGCTACCGGTATATAATTTAAATACGACCTTTAAAAAATCTGCACTTTTCGATGATCGCCTTAAAATAGAAACTTCACTTAGGAATATTCCTACGGTGCGTATTATGTTCGATTATAAAGTTTATAACCAAAAGGAAGAGTTATTAACAGTGGCAAGTACAGAATTGATCTTTATGAATACTAAAACTGGGAGACCTATGAGGTGTCCAAAATACATTTTAGAGAAGCTCTAGTTAATCTTCTTTTAGAAGGTTAATTCCATAGACTTCATTAAAAGCCTCAATCACATTTTCAGACTCTTTTCTGCGTATGGCGAGATGGAAGACGCAGTCCATTTCCATTTTTTGCTCGATAATGGTCACCTTGTAGTCATTAATTAAGCGCATCGCTTTGTTGAGTAGGGGATACTCAAATTGTACAGAAAAAGGTATGTCAATTGTTTTCTTTACGATACGTGCATTCTCAAGTGCGAGTTGTGCACCCGTTCTATAAGCATTGATTAGACCGCCTACACCTAATTTTGTTCCACCAAAATATCTTACAACCACTACAAGTACATTTGTAACATCAAAAGATTGGAGCTGTCCATAAATAGGAGCACCCGCACTGTTAGGAGGCTCGCCATCGTCATTTGCTCGGTATTGTTCGTATTCCTTACCTAACACATAAGCATAGCACCAGTGTCTGGCTTGGTAGTGCTGCTTTTTTAAGGCATCTATATGTTCCTTGACTTCTTCCTCTGTGGTAACGGGGAATGCATAGCCAAAGAATTTGCTATTGCGATCCTTGAAGAGAGTCTCTTCAGAAGGTGATAAAATGGTGTTATAAGTGTCTTTGTGTTCGATATTATAATTGTTTTAGGTACGCTTTCGCGAAAGCGTAATCACACTACTTTTTACTCTTTTTTACATGTTTCAACACTAAGAAGTTCTGAGCATTGGGTTCAAAACCTGAAATGGTCTTTTGGGTAAATCGTACCACTTCGTCATAATAAAGCGGAATGATAGGGGATTGCTCTATAATAAGAGAGTCCATTTTTATATAGTACTGTTTGCGTTCATTAATATCTATAATACTTAAACTCTTCTCGTAAAGACTGTCGAAGGTCGCACTTTTAAAGTGTGTATAGTTAGGTCCATTAGGAGTGAAGTTTTTACTGTAAAATAAACTCAAGTAGTTTTCGGCATCTGGGTAATCTGCTATCCAACTAGCGCGGAAAGCGTCTAGCTCACCACTACTTTTCATCTGGCGTAGGGTAGATGGAGGCATCACATCAATTTGTACATCCAGTCCTACTTTTTGTAACTCTCGCTGTATGTACTCGCATATATCAAGGTACTGACTGTTTGTACCTATCGTGAGTTGTGGTGACTGGTCTCCAGTTTGTGCGGTGTACTGAGCTATAAGTTCTTTAGCAAGTGTAGGATTGTAACTATAACCATCTATGTCGTTAAAACCAGGAAGTCCCTTGGGAATAAAACCGTTTACTGCAGGTTTTCCTATCCCATTGCGCAGGTAGGTGATCATTTTCTCACGATCAAAACCGTAGTTCACTGCCTTACGTAATAAAGTAGATTGAACTTCTGGAGTGTTACTATCTAGATAGAAGCCTATATACTCCGTGTTTAGCCATGGAACTTTTTCAAAATTTACTTGGTTTTCATACTTCTCGCGTAGCGTTCCAGAGGCAGTGAGTATCTCGTCTTTATAAGAAGGATCAAGACTATTTAAAAAATCAATATTACCTTGAGCAAACTGTAAAAATTCGCTTTGCTTGTCTGGCAAAAATGTAATGGCAACCGCCTCTAAGTAAGGAAGACTATTTCCAGCAGCATCTTTCTCATAATATAATTCGTTTTTACGAAGTACAAGTTTTACACCTTCTTCCCAACGTTTAAATTTAAACGGACCAGTTCCAATAGGGTTTGATCTAAATTCATTTCCATAAAAAGTTGTCACTTCCTTAGGTACAACAGAGCAGTATCTCATACTAAGCAATCCTAAATATGCTGGAAAAGGTTGCTTTAATTGTACTGTAAAAGTACTATCATTGTCTGCCTTATAATGTTCCACATTACTAAGTACCCAACTTCCAGGTGATGCGATAGCTGGATCTGTAAGTCTATCAAAGGAATATACAAAGTCACTTGCAACCACATTCCTTGTGCTATCTACAGTATTAAAAGCTTCATGTTTATGGAACTTTACATCATCACGTAGTGTAAAAGAGTAGGTAAGGGCATCCTCAGAAATAATCCAAGACTTAGCAATATCTGGCTGCACATTAAGATCATTATCTAATTGTACAAGTCCATTAAATAATTGATTCACCGGCCAGATAATAGGCGGATTACGAGCAAAAGCAGGATCTAATGTTGAAATCTGGTATTGCTCGTTGTATCTAAACACTTCATGATCTCGCTCTGTGCTTTTACTGTTAGAACAAGCTACTGAACATAGACTTAAAAGCACGACAGCGAGCCATGCAGCTGCTGTCCATGCGCTAGATTTTCTTAAAAAGATATTGTTATGATACAATAGGGAAGTGCTTCAATGGTGATATTAATTATTGCGTTCTTATTTCTCCCACTCTGTGTGGAAGATTCCTTCGCGGTCTAATCTTTCGTAAGTATGCGATCCAAAATAATCTCGTTGTGCTTGGATAAGATTAAGCGGTAATCTTGTAGAAGTATAAGCGTCAAAATAAGTTAACGAGTTTGATACTCCAGGAAGCGGGATTCCATTAATAGCTCCGTAAGCAACAAGTTCTCTAGCCGAGTCCACAGTGCTTTGTATTTTTTTAATAAATGATGGAGATAACAATAGATTAGGTAGCTCTGTATCTTCTGTAAAAGCATCTGTAATATCTGCAAGGAGCTTTGCTCTTATGATACATCCAGCTCTCCATATTTTTGCAATTACTGCAATATCGAGGTCATATCCATATTCCTTAGATGCATCTGCTAGCTGATGCAAACCTTGAGCATAAGTAATAATGTAAGAGAAGTAAAGCGCTTCTTCTGTAAGTTTAGTCAGCTTTTCTTTATCCATTGTTGCCACTTCTGGACGATCGTACAGAGAGTCTGCAATGGTGCGCTCATCTTTAAGTGCAGAGATTTCTCTCATACTCACAGCGATATCAATAGAAGGTACGGGAATACCAAGATCCATCGCATTTTGAGAGGTCCATTTTCCTGTGCCTTTCTGTTTTGCTTTATCAAGAATCTGGTCTACAAGGTCACCACTAGTAAGGGTGTCCTTTTCGGCAAAAATTTCTGATGTAATCTCTACTAAGAAGGATTGTAAGCGCCCTTCATTCCATGATTTATAGGTTTCGTGCAGCTCTTGATTAGATAGGTTACCTGCTTTTTTAAGCACGTCGTATATCTCAGAAGTGAGTTGCATGAGTCCGTACTCAATACCGTTATGCACCATTTTCACATAGTTTCCAGCAGATTTAGGTCCTAAGTAAGCAACACAAGGTTCTCCGTTATATTTGGCAGATACTGCTTCAAAAATTGGTTGTACCGCTGCATATCCAGGTTTTGATCCTCCAGGCATGATGCTAGGTCCTATACGTGCGCCTTTTGCTCCTCCAGAAACTCCTGCTCCAAAAAAGTGAATTCCTTTTTCAGATAAGTAAGCTTCTCTTCGGTCGGTATCTGTAAAGAAAGAGTTTCCTCCGTCTATGATGATATCTCCTTTATCTAAGTGTGGTAGTAAACTTTCTATGACGATGTCTACTACTTTACCTGCGGGTACTAGTAGCATGATTTTACGTGGAGATGATAACGCCTGTCTCTTATACACATCTGACGCTGCCGACGAAGAGGATAGTGTAGAT
>CAJXSW010000087.1 GCA_913060645.1 uncultured Dokdonia sp.
TATCCTCTTCGTCGGCAGCGTCAGATGTGTATAAGAGACAGCGGTTATACCGTCCACCTTTTTTTATTTGGAAAATTACGCTTTCGCGAAAGCTAAAAAAGTCTATCCTTCAAAATCATCTTCTCCTTCACCACCACCTCGGCTACCACGTTCACGTTTCTTCTTTTGATTAAATCTATACGTAAATGCTAGATTAACCGAGCGAACTCTAAACTGGAACTCACTATCACTTGTAAAAGAGTCTGTCGTAGTAAGTGATTGTCTCTTACTTGAATTAAATACGTCGCTCACGTTTAAAGCAAGTGTCGCGTTATCATTAAGTATGTCTTTACTAAATGCTAGGTTTGTAAATAAGAAACCTTCTGTATCTGTCTGTGCATTGTTGCTAGGACCTCTGTAAAAGATATTAGTTTGCCAGTCAATTTTATATGGTAAGGTTACTTTTGCACTTCCTCTTGTAAAGAAGCTAAAGTTACTTGCACCATAATCCACACCATTAAAAGAACCGTTTGTTTCAAATAAGAATGCATTTGCACTCAAGTTTAATCGCAACCATTTATTAGGATTGTACAGAACACCTAATTCTGCTCCATAACGCTCGTTTGTACTTAAGTTAATAGGAAGTGTTCTAATAATAGGCACTCCATTTGCAGTGACTAATCCTGTATCTTCTTGGATGCGCTCAAAAGAATCTGTCTCATACTGGTAGTACACAGATGATGTAAGTGTCAACTTATTCCATCTTTTTAAATATCCTAGATCATATGCACTTGCAAATGATGGTACAAGATCCGGGTTTCCTTGGAAGATGTTTGCTTCACTTGAACGCGATGGAAAAGGGTTAATAAAACGACCTCTTGGTCTGTTAATACGTCTGTTGAAACCTAAAGTAATATTCTCACGCTCATTAAACTCATAAGTAAGATTTAACGTAGGGAATAAACCATCTGTTTGGTTGTCAAAATCAAGATTAGTCCCTAGTGGGTTATCATCAGAAATCACTGCATCTACCGTTCCTTGCTGTCTTGTATTTTCATAACGAAGCCCTGCTAAGAAAGAAAAATCACCAAACTTATCTCCATACTGTGTGTAGATTGCGTGTACATCTTCTTTGTAAGTAAAAATGTTAGACAAGCCGTCATCTCTTATAAATGTACCTCCTGCAACATCTTCTTCTAGAAGTGTGTAATCTGTTTCTGTTTCTTCAAAGTTTCCTCTATATCCTATCTCAAACTGAGCAGTCTCACCTATAGGTCGCACATAATCTATTTGCGCTAGGTATTCTGTTTGATCTTCAATCTGAGTAATATCTTCTGTAGGTAGGTTTTCTAAAGTTGGGAAAGAGTTAAACTCTGTAATAAGAGAAGTTTCTGTTTCCTCATCTCTAGCATATTGTAAAGCTGCGGTAAGCTCGTGCCCAGACTCATCAAACTTTGTAATAGAATTAAGTGAGAATTGATAGGTCATGTCCTCTTCATTCTCGCGCTCAAGTCTCGTTCTTGATACTGTCAATTCATTATCTGGTGTAAACTCACTGGTAAAGTTATCTGTACCAGAATCGTTATCTCCTAATCTTAAGAAACCACTTGCAGTTACAGATGTTTTTTCTGTTAGAAAATACTCAATACCTAAGTTAGTATTAAACCCTCCACGGTTTCTATCAAAATCTCTATCCTCTCTAAGAATACGATCTATCTCACTTGTAAAAGTCTGCTCACCATCTGCTCCTATTTCTGATGCAAAATATTGATTTTCGGCAGAAGCATTTCCTGGAGAAGTACGTTTACTATACCCAGTGGTATTAAAAATATTAAACTTATCTGTTCTTAGGTTTATATTTCCTGTGATTCCGTAACGTTCTGGGTAGCCTACATTAGTCTGTATAGAACCATTAAGACCTAATGTTTTCTCTTTCTTAAGTATAATGTTGAGTATACCTGCCGTTCCTTCTGCATCATAACGAGCTGATGGAGATGTAATCACCTCTACACGTTCAATGGCATCTGCTGGTAACTGACTCAACGCATCTACAGATCCAAAACCTGCAATTGCAGATGGTCTACCATTAATTAAAATACGCACGTTTCCATTACCTCTTAAGGCTATAGCTCCATCAACATCCACTGTAACAGAGGGTACATTACTAAGTGCATCACTTACCGTCGCACCACTTGTGGTAAGATCTTTTCCTATGTTATAAATCTTTTTATCCAGTCGTACTTGAACTTCTGTAGTCTCTGCACGCACGATTACTTCATCCAGAGATTGAGAATCTATGGCTAGTGTTTGTGTAGGTAAGGTAGTGTCCTTAATAAGACGTTGAGCAGAAAGTACTTTTGTTTCAAACGAGATAAACTCAAACTTCACATCATATACGCCTGCTGGTAATTCTATACGATATTTTCCAGATGGATCTGTGATCCCTCCTGTTACCACATTACCATCTGCAGTGGCAAATGATACTGTTGCATACTCTAAAGGTATATTAGTTTCTGCCTCCATTACTGTACCAGTAATAACAACATCTGGTCGATCTCCACCAGGTCGCTGTGCTACAGCAACTAAGGAAAATGACAGTAATAAAAGGGTAATAAAATTTTTCATCCGTTTGATAGTTTGGTTCTAAAATTAGACACGCAAATTACGGATGGGTTTAGTCGGGTTGTCCTAAGGTTTTGTTAAAGAATAATAAGTATTAAACCTTGGAGTAACTAAAGGAAAAATCAACTGAGAGCAAGTGAGTTGAAAACAGTAACTTTTACGACTCAATATGCTCTTCTTGTGACTCACTAGAAGCATTTTTTCTAGATTTATAAACGAAGTAGAAAACACCACCCACAAGGATATAAGGAATTACCATAAGGTACTTTATTCCATTATTTATTCCTTTGGCAGTACTGTTATCCTCTTCAGATTCTAGGACTGCACGACACATGGCGCACTGAGTAGTAGATGCTGCCACTGTTGCATTTAAGTCCGCTTTCGCGAAAGCGCAACAGAAAAACACAACAACTAGTACTTGTTTAAGATTTTTCATCTAGTAGATGTAATAAGGAGAGATCATTAAATACACAACAACACCAGTAATTGCAACATACAACCATATAGGAAAAGTGATGCGTGCAAGCTTTCTGTGTTTATCAAAGCGCTCTGCAAGTGCTCTTACATATGTAAACAATACTAATGGTATGATAATTATAGATAGTGCTATGTGCGTTATCAAAATAAAGAAATACACATAACGTATGATACCCTCACCACCAAAACTTGTAGAGTCTGATGTCATGTGATAAGCAACGTACATCAATAAAAACAATACAGATAATCCGATAGCTGTCTTCATTAAACGCTCATGAAGTGTGCGATTTCCATTTTTTATGGCGCGCACCGCTAGTATCAAGACAATAGCTGTAAGTCCGTTTATCGTAGCGTAAACTGGAGGCAAGAATGTAAGTGGCTCTACATCTATACCGTAATCCTTAAGCTTAATACCAAATAATATAGCAACGGCTATAGGAATCACTATGGATAAAATAATGATCCAAACTCTGTATTTCTTTTCTGTAGGGTTAAGTGTACTCATAATCTATTTAAGTAATTTCTGTATGTCTTCAATAAGTATATCTATCTCCGGCGTTTCTCCTCCTTCTGGCACGTTCTCATTCATAGGCACAAATCCTCTGTAATAAGGTTTAGCATTGCCATATGGGTCTAATCTAGAGCGTATGAAACCATTTTGATCAATAAGTGCAAACAGTCCTGAGTGGTATAAGTCACTCTCATCTCCTTCTTCATTAGTAGCAAGATAAAAACCTTCATTAGAAAGCTTTCTAATAACAGAACGATCGCCAGTCATGAAGTTCCAATTAGGATTAGTTACTCCATATTCTTCTTGATACTTTTTAAGCACCTCTGGTTGGTCGTGCTCTGGATCGATAGAGAAAGAAGCAATTCCAAAATCATCACGACCTTCAAACCTCTTTGATATTTCAATCAAATTATGACTCATTGGGATACAAATATCTGTACATCTCGTAAAGAAAAACTCTACTAGATATACTTTGCCTTTGTAATCTGCATTTGTAATGGTATCATTATCTTGATTTACAAATGAAAACGGAGGGACTTTTCTATCTACTCCACCTTGATTAATATAGATTAAACCATCTGGTGCATCATTAATCTTCTCACCACCCTCTTGATGCATTCTACCACCGCGGGATACATCATCATTTGCTATGCGCTTGTAAATCTTTGGGATTACAATAATCCCAAAAATGAGCACAATGGCAGCTATTCCTATATATGTATTTTTTCTCATGACTTAATAGCTATTGCTTGTTATCTCTGCGTTGCTCAATCTTAGGACTTGCATTATTATTCTTCTTAAGTGCCAGTCTATATTCTGCCAGTAATATTTTTACATCATCCTTAAGATAACCCATTTCTACAGCTTGTGTAAAATCATAGCCGTACACATTTGCCTTCTTTTCCTCGTGACCAGAACGTAACGCTCTTGCCTTATCTATCACAAACACATTAGGATGTCCGCCATCATTCATCATAGAAAGTGAGGTACCTAGTGTCTTAAAATGCTCTTGAGTTTGTTGCTTTGATGCTACGATGAAGCGCATTTTTGAAGTGTCAAAAATACGTGATAATTCTGCTCTTAGGTTATCGATCACTTCTTCACTTCCTTCATTTACAAATAAAACCAATTGGAAATCTGTATAACGCTCAAAGTATTTGAATATCATTAAATTCAAATTGGCCGTATACCCTTCATTGCTTTTAAGCCCATCACCTAGGTAACCAACTAAAGTTATGTGATTATCAAATGTAAGTGGAGCTTCAGGTGTTGTTTCTGTTCTAATTTCTTGATCTGCATACCTATTAATGTCTGCTACTTCTGGTGTAAGCAAAGGTAAATTTGCAAAGTTGTAAACTCCAGACGCAAAGAAGAGATAGATAAGCACTGGTAGTACAAATAGCGATATGAGAACGATTTTCTTTTTCATGTTACAAAGATAAATCTCAAGAAGTAATCGAGCTTATAATTGGTTTCAATTTTTATGAAATAACGCTTTCGCGAAAGCGTAACTACAAGACATAAAAAAAGCGACTCGAAAGTCGCTTTTAATTATTTATTAGAAATTCCAGCTCTGGAATCCTGTGTTGTAAACTTCAAAGATGTAATCACCTTCTGTAAGTAATATAAAAACCAAGTAAGATATAAGGAAGATACCTGTCCATACTACTGCTCTTCGTAATCCTTTTACTTCGTCACGCATGTGCATGAAATCCCAAGTGATGTAATATGCCTTTACAATTGTAAGAATTATGAAGATCCAGTTAAGGAGTTTCATTCTTATAAATGTAGTTTCAATTAAAAACTCTGGCTTTATAATACCTAGAACAACTTCTACAGCTGTGATAATAGAGAGAAATATTAATACTCCCCAGATCTTCTGAATGTTATTCTTGAACTTTAATGTTCCTCTAAATATTGCAAGTTTATGTTCGTGTGCCATAATATATAATAGTCTGAAAGGTAAATTAAACTAGGTAGAAGAATGTAAATACAAATACCCATACAAGGTCTACAAAGTGCCAGTATAAACCAACCTTTTCAACCATCTCATAGTGTCCTCTTCGCTCGTATGTTCCAAGAACTACGTTAAAGAAAATAATGATATTAATCATTACACCAGAAAATACGTGAAAACCGTGAAATCCTGTAATAAAGAAAAAGAAGTCTGCAAAGAGTGGCGCTCCATATTCATTGTGAATAAGGTTTGCTCCTTCTACTACAAGTTTTCCATCCTTAGCTAGCTTGGCAAGAGATTCTTCTCTTGACAATACCGTCTTCTCTCCATTTTCTGTAAGAGTCTGGATACGAATTAATGCATTAGGAGTAGCTTCAAAACCAGCTTTTACTTCCTCAATTGAATATGTAGTAGGTGCAGCCTCGTCTGAAAACCAAACTCCATTTTTATTAAGGTGTTGCTCTCGCTCTCCCACTTGCGTAATTGCAAAATCACCAAGTGCCATACGGTTACCATCTGTATCAACAAACTGAAGTATCTTACCTCCCTTTGTTTCTACTGCTCCGTAATCACCTTTAATAAAAGTAGCCCACTCCCATCCTTGTGACCCCACGAAGATGATACCACCTATAATTGTAAGGAACATGTAAAATGCTACACTTTTATGCTTTAAGTGGTGTCCTGCATCTACAGCAAGTACCATAGTTACAGAAGACATAATCAATACAAACGTCATAAACGCCACGTATATCATAGGGAAGTTTCCGTGTATGAAAGGTACGTGTGTAAATACTTCGTCGGCTATTGGCCAAGCATCAATAAATTTAAATCTAGAAAAACCATATGCGGCTAGAAAGCCAGAAAAGGTTAATGCATCTGATAAGATGAAAAACCACATCATTAGTTTTCCGTAGCTCGCTCTTAGTGGTTTATTACCACCACCCCAAGTTGTTCCCTCGGCGTCGTTGTTTGTCACTGTCGTGTCCATTCGTAAGAATTGGTTAATTTAATGGTTGCAAAAATAAGTATTTTATGTTCAGATATCAACACTGAACCCTCGATTTATAATCGTTTTAGATACGTGTCAATATAACAATGTATCGCTAGTCTACTTTGTTACAAATAAAAGCACAAATAAAAATACCCAAAGAATATCTAAAAAGTGCCAAAACGTTACCCCTAGTGTTAATCCTAAATGCTCTGCTGCAGAATATTTACCTCTTAAATGATTGATAATTACTGTAATTAACGATATAAAACCAGCAATAAGGTGTGCAATGTGCACTGCAATTATAAGAAAGAAAAACGTAGTTGTAATATTACTAGATGCGCCTGTAAAGTAATAACCTTGCTCTTGAAACGCACTAAATCCAGCAAACTGAGAAACCACAAATCCTATTCCTAGCGCTAGTGTAAGCATTAAAAATAAAGTTCCCATTGAATTTTTACCGCTTATGATAGCATTTTTGGCAAGATGTATCGTGATACTACTTATTACGATTAACACTGTAGAAACTATAAGCGCCTGCGGAAAATCATAGTTTTCTAACCAGTCACGACGTTCCATACTTACGATATATGCACTCGTAAGTCCTGCAAATGTCATACACAAACTTATAATCCCAAACCACAACATCTGCTTTTTAGCACGATCTAGTTTCAACTTTTCACCTCCTTGAGTATAATCCATCTATCTTAAAAATTTATCTATTACAAAAACAATTTGAAGTAGCGTGATGTAAGTCACACTTGAAAGCATTAGTCGTTTGGCTGTTTTTGCATCTCTGTTTTGGTACAATTTAATTGCCCAATACAGCATAAATAATCCTAGCGCCCCAACGATAATTGCAGACACAGGTGTTAAAAATAAATCTCCAGTTACCCCAAATGCAGGTATTATCGAGATAAGTACTGTCCATACCGTGTATAACACGATTTGAACTGCAGTTCCTTTATCACGTTTTCCCGTAGGTAACATAGCAAAGCCTCCTTTTTTATAGTCATCAAAAAGAAACCACCCTATTGCCCAAAAATGAGGGAACTGCCAGAAAAATTGTATCATAAATAATGTCCCAGGCTCTATCCCAAAATCATTGGTAGCAGCAACCCAACCTAACATGTAAGGTATCGCTCCTGGAAATGCCCCTACAAAAACAGATAAAGGTGTCTTCGTTTTTAAGGGAGTATATAACAGTACATACATAAATATAGAAATCCCTCCAAACATTGCTGTCTGAGGATTTATGTAATACAATGTTCCTAAACCTAGAATCGTAAATGTAATTGCTATTAAGAGCGCCTTTTGCTTAGACATCCTTCCGGAAGCTACAGGTCTATTTTTTGTGCGATCCATCAATGCGTCTAGATCTTTCTCTAGTACCTGATTATACGCATTTGACGCGCCTACCATAAAGTAGCCTCCTACAGCTAGCAGCAACACAATAAACCAGTCTATCTCTGTGGCTCCAAGAAAATATCCTGCAACACTAGAAAACACTACGCTTATAGATAAACGCATCTTTGTGATTTCTTTAAAATCGTACCAGGCAGAGTAGGTATTCGTATGTATGGCGACGTCGCTCAAAGACAGTAGGTTTAGCAATTTTTTAAGTGGTGCAAAGATACTGCCCAAAAGGAATCTGCACAACAAAACGACAAGCATAATAGGTTGTTAAAATTACGCTTTCGCGAAAGCGCAACTACATCAATACGACTACCTTTATAAAAAAACTTAAAAATGAAACACTTTACACTCATTATCATCGCACTAATAACTGCTGCAGCTACTGCACAAGGACGTTTTGACGATGTACAAATTACTGTTGAAAAAGTTACAGATCACATCTATATGCTTCAAGGAGCTGGTGGAAACATAGGAATTTCTACTGGAAAAGATGGCGTTTTTATGATAGACGATCAGTTTGCACCTCTTAGCAAGAAAATCACAACTGCTATTAAAACCATATCTGATCAGCCTGTGAGTTTCTTGGTCAACACTCACTTTCATGG
The DNA here is from genome assembly GCA_913060645.1 of uncultured Dokdonia sp. Classification (GTDB taxonomy): domain Bacteria; phylum Bacteroidota; class Bacteroidia; order Flavobacteriales; family Flavobacteriaceae; genus Dokdonia. The sequence continues at coordinate 8,556 of CAJXSW010000087.1, forward strand.
TGACCATACTGGAGGAAATGTAAATTTTGAAGCCACAGGAGCAATGATTGTAGCTCATGATAATGTACGTAAGAGACTAGCAGCCGACGAGAAAACAGCTAATGCGGGACTCCCTGTAATCACTTTTAGTGAAGATGCTACTTTCTATCAAAATGACGATGACGTATTTTTAACCCATGTACATAATGCACATACAGACGGAGATGCGCTTGTTTATTTTGCTCAGAGTAATGTACTACATACTGGAGACACTTTCTTTAACGGTAACTTCCCATTTATAGATACAAACCGTGGCGGAAGTATTCAGGGAGATATTGATGCAGCAAAGAAAGGACTCATGCTTATCAATGAGGATACTAAAATAATTCCTGGACATGGAAATCTAGCAACAAAAGCAGATTATCAAAAATATCACGATATGCTAGTAGACGTGTACACTTCAGTTTTCAAAGCAATGGAAAGCAATAAAACCCTTGAAGAAGTAACCGCAATGGAATCAATAACATCTGAATATCTTACAGACGAAGCGTCTGCAAAAAGTTTTATAACTGGTCCAAAATTTAGAAGTACTGTTTATAAAAGCATCCTTGAGAATATTGACACCAATAAATAATACATCATATGAATCCAACAGTTAAATCCATCAGACCATTTATAGGTGCTACTGACTTTATTTCCTCAAGAAGGTTTTACACTTCCATTGGTTTTAAAGAAACTGTCATCTCCTATAATATGTCACTATTCACAATGGATGACTTTGGGTTTTACTTGCAAGATGCTTATGTAAAAGACTGGATAGACAACACGATGGTGTTTCTAGAAGTGCAACATCTAGATGAATACCTCACACACCTCGAGTCGCTTGATTTGGCTACATTATTTAAAGGCGTTAAGATTTCAAATATCGTAGAGAATGATTGGGGAAGAGAGTTCTTCTTACACGATCCGTCTGGCGTGTTGTGGCATATTGGGTCGTTTACAAATCGCCCGTCTTAATCTACAATATACTCTACAGAATCATACACCAAAGCCGACCAACCATAGTCGGCTTTTTGCTTGTTGAACTTTAAGCCTATTAGCTGTGCACCTTGATATCCTTTAGTTTTATCTATTTCAATATGATTTGCATCTTCCTCTGAAATCACCAAACATAACTTCCCGCAGAATGCATTACCATAAGCAGTAACTACAAGGTAATGTTGCCCAAAGATTTCCTCGCGCATTTCATAATAATAATCTACTTCTGGGCTTTCCTTTATCAAGCGATAGAGCTCTGCCTGATATTCCTTACTATTATATGAGTTTACAGCAAGAATGTGATTTCGTTGTGTGCTTTGACAGTTCTCTTCTTGACAAGAACATAAGAAACATAGCACTATTATCCCTAAGGCGGTGATTCTAGATAACATATTGTTTTAGTGATTGATGAAGTAGTTTCTTGTCTAGAGCTATAACGACTTCATAATCGCAAATATTACACAATCACTTAACAATGCTAGCTAGATTTTAATAATCATAATACCAATTAAACAAATCTGTTCTAAAACCTATGTTGAGCCATAGCGTGTTTGTATCAAATGTATTTGGCGCATCTTGAATATCTGCGGTTACACTACGATAGATAGGATTTGCATATACTTTTAAGTTGGTTGCAGGGTTTATCAAATATCCTAGCTCAAGATCTGCATACAGGCTATTAACCTTATTCCCTTGAAAAAATGCAATCCCATCATCTGATGGTCTATTCTCATCATTGCCATAAATACTTCCCCCGTAATACACTTCATTGATATCTCCTATCTCAACACCACGAGCTCCCACAATAAGTTTTGCAGTTCCATACCATCGCTCTCTTTCATAACGAGCAATCCCAATAAGCTCTTTAAAATTTGCCCCCCATTGATGTGCTAGCGACTGGTTTGCATGCCCATAATTAAGTTGGATCTCATTATTAGAATATACATATGGACGCACTTGATTATACTCACCTTGCAATGTCAAATTCTTAACTCCAAAAGCATCATAATACTTTGCTCCAACCTGGAAGCCTTGTTTGTTTTTATAGCTTTGATTTCCGCCTATCACATCACTAGCCGAAAACTCATCTATTACAACTTGACCATACACATTCACACGATCATTTACTTTGTACTTACCCGTAAGACCTATAAGTGCATTACCACCACGTGAACCTGTAGAAAACTCTATTGCTCGGTAAAAAATCACTGGATTTAAGAAATTAAAATCAAAGCCTCTACCATTTTCATCTTCCCATATTACAGATTCAAAGAGTCCTACATTAAGTTTCTTACTTAAGTTCCAACTTAAATAATGATTACTCATGAACTTTGTTCTAAAGGAACCATCTGCCGTAACTTCTGGACGCACATCACGCAGTGATGTCCAAGTATTTGTATACTTAAATTTCCAGAAGGTGGTGTTTAATTTTAAATAAGGGAAATTACTCGCGTTATCACTAAGCAATAGCGACCTATAACCATCTCCTATAAACTGCTTTCCGTGACCCAGCTGAATATTAAAATACTTACTAGGCGTGTATGAAATATAACCTTCGGCTACTGGGTAGTCTAAGTCTCCGTTTGTTCCTTCTTTTGCAATACCACGACCTGGCACAATTGCTGGATTACCTCCATCTGGGCGCAATGACCTTGCGATATCATCAAAGTATCTAGGGAAACGACCTTGACTTTCATATACAGCAGCAAAAAAATTGAGCTTCTTTCCTAATCCACCTTGAATATACACTGCGCGTGTATTATTGTAGGTAAAGCTATCAGACTTCAAATCATCGGTTTCATATCCCAGTTGTAAATCGGCTGCTGGGTCTAGGGTAATCCAGTAATCCTCTCCTTGTATTTGCACCATGTGCTCATTAGACCATTTTCTCCCAAACCACGTTTTCTTCTCTTTCTTAAGAGCGTCTGTCTTTTCTTGAAAATTATAATATGGATTTACTGTTTGATACAGGTAAGGCTTACTTGCCGTATGCGCATTTGTCCCCACAAGATTCAACTCTTGATCAAACCTACTATAAACCTGATGCGAGAAAGGAATATTCAGCTGACTCGTATACTCATTTGCTGGATTGAATTTTTGATTTTGAATACGGTCATATTCATCCTGCATTGGGTTTTTAAGCGGTGTCTCTTTTTTTGCTTTCGCGAAAGCGTCACCTTCAATATCACCACTCTTCATCTCACCTATTTTATTACGTGACAACGGCAATAGCACAGGCATTGTAAATTGCATATAGGTAGGCTCACCGTTATAGGTTGCTGGATCAATTACAGGTAGTTTATCAAAAACCTCTTGCGCCGAAGTCTTAAGCGATGCAAAGACCGCATCTGTATACAGTAGCTTAAAAGCACCCTCGCGAGTAACTTCAAACAAAATCACCATCTTACCCTCGTAATCCCCCCCCTTAACCTCTGCCGGAACTTCGAGGTGATCTATTATAAAGGAAATAAAAGTTTCATTAAAACAAGCCGCAACTTCGCTCACTGGTAAGTCGGCACATTCTGGAAAAACGGGATACTTTTCATAATCACTAGTGGTTACCTGAGCGGTAAGACTACAAGTAGCGAAAACGAACAAAAGAAATACATATTTATGCATGGATGTAGGCGTAATAATTGCGCACGAAAGATAGGGTTTTATACACAAAAAATCCCGTTGCCAGAGTCAACGGGATTATAGTAAAAATGTTCTTATAATTTAATCTTCTATTTGAAATGAGATAGGTAATGAAAAAAGTCTGTCTCTTATACACATCTGACGCTGCCGACGAAGAGGATAGTGTAGAT
>CAJXSW010000088.1 GCA_913060645.1 uncultured Dokdonia sp.
TCGGCAGCGTCAGATGTGTATAAGAGACAGGTTCTAATCTGACAAGAATATTCTTAAGAAAATTTTAAGGAAATATGCAACTCGCTGTAAACACAAGAAGTAGCTTTTAAAATAATTTCATTGACACCTCAACAACTATAAAAGAACCCTGTTTTATACCCCACAAACTCAGAGAAACTAGCAATCCCTACCTCAGCAACCATCAAATAGCTGCAAAAACCACCCTAGATATTTTCGCGAAAGCGATACATGGTAATTATACCATATAATAAGTATGGTGTTACTCTACTCCTTTCTCCTTCCACTTATCTGATAATTCTAAAAACTCAAAATCTAAAGCGCTAGGCTGTGTTTCTAGAATTCCTGATTGAAAAGAGCGTTGCAGTATATCTTCTATAAGGAAATCTTCTTCCTCGTTTACTGGATCAAACTCTCTTTTAAGTGATATGTCAAAAGCACTGGCGGTAGTATTATACCAGAATGCTCTCCAACCACTGCGCAACCTCTTTATTAATTCGAAAGCTGTCTCGCCTGTTTGACGGTGTATGAGCTTAATAAGTATTTGCCCTTCGGTGCGTGTGAGTTTCTTAAGCTCTGCCGAAAATTCTCCTTCTAGGTATTTATGAATGATTTTTGTGTACTTCTTTCTTGCGCGTTTACCCTCTATAGAATCTAATCTACTATTTAATTCCACAAGCCTATCTGCTGCTAACTTTGCGTAAGGAAAAACCTTTCTGGTTTTTCGGCGTAATATTAAGTAGCGTCTGCGGTCCTCCTTGTTATCAAATTTCAATCTTTTAAAAACGATAACCTCATTAAGATCTATAGCGCTCCTCGGGATGGTGTCTCCCTGAATGATGTAATATTCAATTGCTACTTCTGTAGAATCTACAGGAGTTTCTTGGCCCCAAGCAAACCCTGCTATGAATACTATTATATATAGGAGATTATGTATGCGCATCTTTTTATTTCGCTTTAAGCTAAAATCGTTCCAAAATTAGGTATTAGACCTCTATAACGTTATAAACTCTTGGTTAATATTCTTACTTTTAAAGAAAATATTATTCTATGGCTTCAAAAAGCATTTTAAATAAAAAGTCTCTAGACTTTCTCGAACGTTACCTCAACAACGCTGCTCCTACTGGTTATGAGTGGGACGGTCAAAAATTGTGGATGGATTATCTTACCCCTTATGTAGATGAATTTATCACAGATACCTATGGAACTGCAGTTGCAGTAATTAATCCAGACGCAAAATATAAAGTAGTAATAGAAGGTCACGCAGACGAAATATCTTGGTATGTAAATTATATAGCAGATAACGGACTTATATATGTAATACGTAATGGCGGTAGTGATCACCAGATTGCTCCCTCTAAGATTGTAAATGTGCACACTAAGGATGGCATTGTAAAAGGAGTTTTTGGGTGGCCAGCAATTCACACTCGCGATAAGTCTAAAGAAGAAGCTCCAAAACCTGATAACATTTTTATAGATGTAGGGGCAGCAGATAAAGAAGAAGTTGAAAAAATGGGCATATTTGTGGGCTGTGTAATCACCTACCCAGATACGTTCCATGTTTTAAACGGAGATAAGTTTGTATGCCGTGCGATAGATAATCGTGCAGGTGGCTTTATGATTGCAGAAGTTGCTAGACTACTTCATGAAAATAAGAAGACCCTACCTTTTGGTCTTTATATTACAAACTCGGTTCAAGAGGAAATAGGTTTGCGTGGTGCACAAATGATTGCAGAGCGTATTAAGCCTAATGTGGCAATCGTTACAGATGTAACTCATGATACCACAACACCTATGATAGAGATGAAAAAGCAAGGACATGTAGAACTAGGTAAAGGACCTGTGATCGCATATGCTCCTGCGGTACAACAAAAGTTACGTGATCGTATTACAGAAACTGCCGAAAAGAATAAACTTCCTTTCCAGAGAGCTGCACTTTCTCGTGCTACGGGTACAGATACAGATGCATTTGCTTATAGCGGTAGCGGCGTAGCCTCTGCCCTTATATCACTACCATTAAGATATATGCACACTACTGTAGAGATGGTACATCGTGAAGATGTAGAAAATGTGATTAAACTTATATATGAAACGCTACTTACTATAGAAGATGGTGAGACGTTCTCTTATTTTGAATAATCCGCTTTCGCGAAAAATTGAAATAAAAAAACCCGTTCAATGATATTGAACGGGTTTTTACTTTTAAAACTCTGAAGAATCCTCTATGGAATCCACTTCTTCTCAAAATTAGGTGCTCTTTTTTCTAGAAAGGCATTTCTACCCTCTACAGCTTCGTCTGTCATATACGCAAGGCGTGTAGCTTCTCCAGCAAATACTTGTTGCCCCACCATACCATCATCTGTAAGGTTCATCGCAAACTTGAGCATCTTTATAGAGATAGGTGATTTTGCACAAATCTCTTGCGCCCACTCGTATGCAGTATCTTCTAGCTCTGCATGTGGTATTACGGCATTTACCATTCCCATCTCATAAGCTTCTTGTGCAGAATAGTTTCTACCTAAGAAGAAAATCTCTCTTGCTTTCTTTTGACCTACCATTTTTGCGAGGTAAGCACTTCCATAACCACCGTCAAAAGAAGTTACATCTGCATCTGTCTGCTTAAAAATTGCGTGTTCCTTACTTGCAAGTGTTAAGTCACAAACTACATGTAAACTGTGGCCTCCTCCTACTGCCCATCCAGGAACAACAGCGATTACAGCTTTAGGCATAAAACGTATGAGGCGCTGTACTTCTAATATATTAAGTCTATGATATCCATCTTCTCCTACATATCCTTCTTTCCCTCGTGCTTTTTGATCTCCACCTGAGCAAAAACTATATACACCATCCTTAGATGATGGCCCTTCGGCAGATAAAAGTACTACACCTATAGATGTATCTTCATTTGCATCATAAAAGGCATCATATAATTCCTTTGTAGTATTAGGTCTAAATGCGTTGCGCACATCTGGCCTATTAAATGCTATTCTCGCAACGCCATTACTCTTCTTATAAGTAATGTCTTTGTATTCTTTGGCTGTTTGCCAGTTTGGCTTATCCATAAAATGCTATTTTAGCGTAAAAATAATTCTTTATTCCTAGACCGATGAAAAAAGTAGTACTAAGTGTGATGGTTGTTTTTGCTTTCGCGAAAGCGTACTACGCACAGGAAGTCACCACTGCACCTTATATATTTACAGATATTATTGATTTACAAGCTACAGCTGTTATAAGTCAAGGTGTCACTGGAACCTGCTGGAGCTTTAGTACATCTTCTTTTTTAGAAAGTGAAATATTAAGACTTACAGGAAACAACGTGGATTTATCTGAAATGTACACGGTAAGGAATATATATCCAGAAAAAGCAGATAACTATATAATGAGACAAGGTAGCGCACAGTTTTCTGAGGGTGGCCTTGCTCATGATGTGTTACATAGCGTGACAAATTATGGATTAGTTCCCGACGCTGCTTATACTGGACTTGCTCATACAGAAGAAACTCATAATCATGCCGAAATGGTAGCCGTCTTACATGCTATGCTGGACACATACATTGATAATCCAGGGCGCACCTTGAGCAAAAAATGGAAAGAAGCCGTTAGTAAAGTTCTAGATGTTTATCTGGGAAAGAATCTATCTACGTTTGATTATAATGGAAAAACATATTCACCTAAAGAGTTTGCTAGGGAAATGGAAGTAAACCCAGAAAATTATGTAACGCTCACGTCTTTTACACACCAACCATTTTACAACTCTTTTGTACTTAATATTCCTGATAACTTTTCAAATGGATCAATGTACAATCTGCCGCTAGATGAATTTATAAGTAATATAGACCATGCACTAGACAATGGCTTTACAATTACACTTGACTGTGATGTGAGTGAACTTACATTTTCATCAAAACATGGTGTGGCTGTCATTCCGTCTCGTGATGAGAATAAGAGAATTGCCGTCTTAGGCCCAGAGCAAGAAAAAAAAATATCTCAAGAGTATAGACAAGGTGAGTTTGAAAACTACAATACTACAGATGACCACTTAATGCATATCACAGGGAAAGCAATAGATCAAAATGGAACTGTTTACTATAAAGTAAAAAACTCATGGGGAACAGATCCCGCAAAGACTACTTATGAAGGTTATGTGTATATGAGCGTTGCTTATATGAGATTAAAAGCTATTTCTGTACTTCTTCATAAGGAAGGGCTTTTAAAACAAACTTCAGGAAAAATTGGTTTTTAAAATCGGCAAAGCAACCATTTTTACCGACTAATGGGGTTTTGCGGCTAATTTATAGAATACGAGCTACCTAGAATCACGAGGGTTAATATTCAAATTATCTTTAAGATATTAATTACAACCACCAAAGTCAATGAGTATAAGTGAATTAAAGTCTCTAGAAGATATTGAAACTATATATCATCTAGATATCGGATCTGTTACTATGTTTAAAAATTATCTCGTAACAGAGTTTAAAGAGGGTGTATTACTTGATGCTCTAAATTATCAATATCTAGCATCACTTATAAAGGATCACTTTGAACATTTAGACACATTTGGATATATATCTAATAGACTTAATGCATACGCGGTTGTTCCCACAGCGCTTATGAATACTGAGCCTTTTAATATACCTAATGCTAAAGTCGCCATTGTAAGTTATAATGAGACTAGTAAAAAGTCTTCCATTTTTGAGAGTAACTTCTACCCCTTTAAGCCAGAAATATTTGACAATCTTCCTAATGCACTTGCATGGGTAACTAGTGATGACCTTATCACTACTTGCTAACCGACTATTTAAAAACATCCATATATAAAAAACAGCAGGCAGCTCTATGAGCTGCCTGCTGTTTTTGTTGCTTATTTAAGGAAACTTAATCTATAAGATGTATTCCATCCTCCTTTATTAGAATTTTACGATCTCTGTATAAAGTTCCTATTGCCTTTTTAAAACTCTTTTTACTTAAACCTAATTGGTTCTGTATATCTACTGGATCAGATTTATCATGCAAAGGCATGAATCCATCATTTGCCTGAAGTTCGTCAAAGATATACTGAGCATTAGGCTCTATACTTTTATACCCTTCTTCTTGAAGAATCAAATCTATTTTTCCATCTGGGCGTATTTTCTTTACCCATGCTTCAAGCTTATCACCAGTTCTTATATCTTCAAAAATATCTTCCTTGTATATAAGTCCTTTATGCTTACCATCTACAATTGCGTTTGCACCGCGCTCTGTAATGTGAGATATAATCACCTCTACTTTATCAAATTTCTTTACCTCAACGTTATCGTTAGATAAATACTTCATGGTTTTACTTGTAGCAGCAAGACGGTTTGTTTTTGCGTCTAGATACATGTAAACAATGTACCAGCTACCTACTTTCATAGGTCTAGCTTGCTGAGCAAAAGGAACAAAAAGTTCTTTTTCAAGTCCCCAGTCTAAAAATGCTCCTACTTCATTTACCGCTGTACAACGTAAATAACCAAAATTATTGAGCTCTATAAACGGCTTAAGAGTTGTCGCTACCGGTCTTTCTTCATGATCAAGATAAACATACACGTTAAGTTCATCCCATATTTTATACTCTTCTGGAACATATTTATTGGGTAACAAGACGTCATCTCCTGCTTCATTAGAAAGAAAAAGCCCAGGCTCTGTCTCTCTATCTATTCTCATTATATGGTACTTTCCTATATCTAACATAATCTTAATTAAAGTGCAAAAATACGATTACTTAAATTACAAACAACCATCTACTATAGACTTAATCTATAGGGTAGAAAACGATAAAACTTTAAGCACAATGTCACAAACAGATGAACAATTTAATAGTTGCCTCAAAACAAAAAAACGCCTTGACGGTAAGTCAAGGCGTTTTTAGATATTGTAAGAGTAGTCTATTTGTAAACAGACTCTTTCTTAAAGTGCTTTGCTAGCATATAGTATACTACCGCACGGTATTTATTACGATTAGACTTTCCGTATGTTTCAAGAACACTATCGATAGCCTTATCTAAGTCTGCGCTATCTGCAAGACCTAGTTTTTTTATTAAGAAGTTATTCTTCACAGTAGCGATTTCTGTAGCAGAACCTCCAGAAACTGTAGATGAGTCTTTATTGTAAATAGACGGTCCACAACCTATTGTCACTTTAGTAAGGAAATCCATATCTGGAGTTACTCCACATTTGTTTTTTAAATCATCTGCATACTTGGCGATGAGTTCTTCTCTTTTGCTCATAATTGTATTGTTACTAGTTTAGTTAATTCTTTATTACATCTTAAAGATAAACAAAAAGTTAAACTATACTTAAAAAAGATCACTTGATAAAGTTAAAGTAATCAAGTAACACTTTATCGTTGATTTTGCGCGGTGTGAAGATTTCAAGCAAGGTAGGTTTATCATTTGATGCATATAACTCCGCTTTCGCGAAAGCACAACTCTTCTCACTATCTGCTTTCAAGTATTTGAAATTATACATCTCACATAACTTCTCTGCCGAAAGGTCGTGCGTAGTTTCAAAAAATTCATCAAAGTTATCTGTATTCTTATCCTTATTAGGTAGAATACGGAAAATGCCTCCTCCACTATTGTTTATAACGATGATTTTAAAATCTTGCGGAATATTCTTATTCCAGAGCGCATTACTATCATAAAAGAAACTTAGCTCTCCTGTAATGAATGTAGTAGGCTTTGCACTTACCATAGCAGCACCTATTGCAGTACTCGTGCTTCCATCTATACCACTAGTTCCTCTATTACAATAAACCTCAAGCGTTTTATTAATATCAAATAGCTGGGCATATCTCACAGTACTACTATTACCTAGTTGTAGCATTGAGTAATCTGGAATCTCACTGAGAATATGGTCAAATGCTTTAAAGTCGCACCATTCCATTTGGTTGATATACTCTGTATGCAGCACATCACGTTTTTCTCGTATAGTAAGCCATTCCTGTTGGTAAGCACTCTTAGCGTATGAAGTGTGCTCTCGCAAGTTTTCTAAAAAGTGGGAAGCCGAAGTTTCAAAATGTTTATTAAGACAGAAATAAGTGTCATAAGCTTTCTTTGCATCTACGTGCCAGTGCTGTTGTGGCTGGTAATTTCTAAGAAAAGCTTTTACCTTTTTTGAAACTACCATTCCTCCGAATGTTAATAGAATATCTGGCTGCAATGCTTTAAAACCGTCATCATCAAGGCTGCCGATTATGTTATCTATGCGCGTAAAGAAATTAGGGTGAGAAACATTTGATGTAGTCTCTGTAAAAACAATAACACTAGGATCATTACCTAACATATCAAGTAATGATTGTTCCATTACATTAGGTCCTTGTACACCGATTATTACAAGCTTTCGTGTTGCATTATTCCAGCTATCCATATAGGGTTGTAACTCGTCTAAAGATAGCTGACCAATAATTTTATGAGGTGCTACTTCTATAGGTTTTGCTATCGCCACATCTGTCATTTCATACAAAGGCTCGTAAAAAGGGACATTGATGTGTACTGGACCAGATTGTTCAATCGCTATATTAAGCGCTTTATTAATCTCTTGATCATTATGTCGCTGGCTCTCCTTTATTTTCTGAGCAACCTTAGTATCCGTGACCTCATTTACAGGCACTAATTCGGAGTATAAGTTTGCCGAATATAAAATGTGATTTTCAAAAACGTTCTTTTGTCTTATCGTTTGTCCATCTCCTATATCTATACGTTCAATAGGTCTATCTGCACTTATAGCGATAAGCGGGATATCACTATAAAAAGCTTCGGAGATTGCTGGATAGTAATTAAGTAAAGCACTACCAGAAGTACACACAATAGCCACAGGCTTTCTAGATTGTTGTGCTATTCCCAAAGCTACAAAAGCAGCACAGCGCTCATCTACAATGCTATATGCTTTTATGTTTGGATTTTTTGTAAACTCAATAGTGAGCGGTGCGTTACGGGACCCTGGAGATATAATAACCGTATCAATTCCTTTACTTAAGCAAAGGTGAACGATAGATTGAGCTACAGGAATTTTAGAGTGAATCATTAGTAACAAAAATACGATTTCTACCATTTAGAATTGAGCATCTATAATCAGGAATTATAGAAAATTTGAGATACTTTGTCTCTCAAATAGCACATTTCATATTATGTAGTACGCAGTACTTTTGCTACAGTTTGCAATTTATTTACCGTTTCCTCCCACTCAGCTACTGCGTCACTTGATGCTGTTACTCCGCCACCTACATATAACTGTGCTCCACTAGCATCTACTTCCATACATCGTAGGTTTACAAATAAGTGCGTATGCTTTTTTATGGCGCTATAGGCAAGATTCTCAACATTCCTACGTGTACTTGCTCTCTTTTTTTCTGTTTTGTAATTAAGTTCTCCTAAGAAACCTGTGTAATAAGAACGAGCATATCCTTCATGATTAAGGATAAATTCTTTTGCTTCATTTTTTGGCAGTCCGCAAACGGCTGGTGTCGGATGTAAAGCATTTATTACAGCAGCTATGCTTGTTTCATTTTCATTGATGATCGCAGAAATATCGGTCTTGAGGTGCAGCAAAGTTCCCGCTTGCTGTGTCGCAACATCAGAAACTTGAAGATCATTTACAAGCGTCGATAGATTTTCGACAATAGAGTCTGTCACAAATTGTTGTTCCTCTTGCTCTTTTTCTCCCCAGACCACATCAGAACTAGCGCTTGTTTTCTGTGTTCCAGCTAGCGACATTGTATGCAAACGTCTATTATTTATAGATAACAATGTTTCTGGCGTGGCTCCTAGCCATAAACCTACATTAGGGTGATACCAGCAATACACAAACGCGGTCTTATAAGTCCAAAGTAATCGCTTGAAAATCTCAACAGGAGACTCATAATTGTGTGGTATATTTTGCTTTCGCGAAAGCACAACTTTCTTCATAGCCGTATCTGCTATGGCTTCAATTCCTCTATTTACCAATTTAATATGTGCCTCACGATCATCCTTTGTGTGTTTGACTACGATTGTTTCTGCTTCTAATAGCATCTCATTTTCAAAGGAATCTAGTTCCATTGCAAAAGACTCTTCGGCAGGAATTAAGACAGTCTCTGAAGTCAATGCATCAAAAGGTGCAAACACAAAGCCGCTTTCTGAAAAGTCATTTACCTCATGAAGCGTTTCATCATCTTGTAAAAGCGCATGAATCTTTTCTTCATTAGGTTTTCTGTACACTACAAATGGTAATGTACTTTCAAAATGCTCTTCGATATGTTCAAAAAAGTCTGTGCTATTCATTACTTCCTAGGCAAAGCGATTGTAGTCAATTTACATTTTGAAATAAGGGCATCGTTTTCATCTACTACATCGATGTTCCAAAGCTGGGTGGTTCTTCCTTTATGTATAAATGTAGCCTTTGCATAGACCATCCCATCACGCTTACTCTTTACATGATTTGCCGAAATCTCTATACCTCTAATGGTATGCTCCTGGTTGAGAAACATAAAACTAGCAGCGCTCCCTACACTCTCTGCAAGTGCAACCATTGCACCTCCATGTAACACTCCATCAGGTTGATGCACCTTTGGCGTAACAGGCATTTGTGCTACAAGAAAATCCTCTCCAAAATCTATATAAGTGATATCTAAGGTTTCCATTAAAGTGTTTTTACAACTCTCTGCTAGACGTGCTAGGACTTCTTCTTTATTATTTTTCATATAAATCTTTCAAGCAAACAAATTATGGATACTTTCGCATATCAAATTTCGTTAATATTGAACACAAAACCCTCAATTATGATTAAAAAGACACTAGCTATCACATTACTTATATTAACATTTGTCTCTTGTGACAAAATTGACGAACTCACAAAGTTTAATATAGATTATACTACAAATTTTACAATACAAGCGACTACACTTCTAGGTACACCTTTTGATATTGTTACTCCAGAAACCACAACAAACTCAGAGTCAGAATTTGAGAACAATAACACAAATTCTAATCTTGTAGAAAGCGTAAAGTTAACCACCTTGAGACTAGACCTTCAAACACCTGCTTCTGGTGATTTTGATTTCTTAAACGAGATTTTCATTTACATCACTGCAGATGGTCTTCCAGAACAACTCATAGCTTCAAAAGTGGGCATTCCAGAAAATGGAGCTCGCTCCCTTACGCTAGATATCGAAAACGTAGAGCTTGAAGAGTATATCAAAAAGGATTCTTACAGATTGCGCACAGAAACAACAACAGATCAAACCATCGAGTCTGATCATGAAATAGAGATCTACACTAAATTTAAAGTAGATGCAGAGATTTTAGGAGTATAATAACTCATAACATATCGCTTCTTACAAAATGTGTCGTATTTTTAAATACGACACATTTTTTTTGATATGAAAGTAAAGACATTAGAAAACGAAAGAGCAAAATTACTTGCCTTAGAGAATTATCATTACAGTGATCTTCTTCCACTATCACAAGAGGTAGACCTTAACGCATATGGCGGTTCGGATATATCTACTGGACCTAAACTTACGGCCTATATTAAAGATGCAATCCAAAGAAGGGAGCTGGGTACAGCATTACCTTTTATCATTTTTGACAAAAAACTTTGCAAATTTGCTGGCTCCACACGTTATGGAAATATAGATGATGTCAATAAAGTTGTCCATATAGGATGGACGTGGCTTGGAGAAGATTTTCGCGGAAGCGGTCTTAACTTACATGTCAAGTTTCTTATGCTACGTTACGCTTTTGAAAAACTTCGTTACGAACGCGTGGAGTTTCGTATAGATGAACGTAATATTCGCTCAAGAAAAGCAGTAGAAAAACTAGGCGCTACCTTAGAAGGTATCATGCGCAAGGATATTATTACAAAAAATGGTAGACGTCGTAATTCTTGTTGCTATTCAATTCTCAAAGAAGAATGGGAAGAAATCAAGAACACGCGATTTATTGATATACTGGATAGTAAAGAAGAGTAGATATTTTAATAGTACGCTTTCGCGAAAGCGTACACCTACACCTCAACATTTGTAAATTCAAATCTCACCATTCCATCATCGTCTATGGAGGTAAGCTCCACCTCTTGCAGTGTATTTACAAGTTCTGGATTCCAAGGATATTTTACTTTTACGTAATTTTCTGTAAACCCGTGAATGTAGCCTTCCTTATTCTCACTTTCAAAAAGTACAGTACGCGTACTGCTTAATTGAGACTCATAGAATGCTCTACGCATTTTGGCTGAAAGTCCTCGCAGCATTTTACTACGTTTACTCCTTACCTTTTTAGGCACTTCTCCTTCCATCGTAGCGGCAGGAGTATTATCACGTTCTGAGTATGTGAAGACATGAAGGTATGAGATGTCTAATCCGGTAAGGAAATTATAAGTTTCTAGAAAATCTTCATCTGTTTCTCTTGGAAAGCCTACGATCACATCTACACCTATACAAGCGTGAGGCATTACCTCTTTGATTTTGGCAACACGGTCTACATATAACTCCCGTTGATAACGGCGACGCATCAACCCAAGAATCTTATTGCTTCCACTCTGTAATGGGATATGAAAATGAGGTACAAATGTGCGTGACTTAGACACCACATCAATCGTTTCATTCTTAAGAAGATTAGGCTCTATAGAAGATATTCTTAAACGTTCTATTCCTTCGACTTTATCAAGCTCTTGTACAAGTTCTAAAAAAGTATGTTCATGCTTCTTGTTTCCAAACTCTCCTTTACCGTAGTCTCCTATGTTAACTCCAGTAAGTACAATCTCTTTTATGTCTTGTGCTGCAATTTTTGAAGCGTTGTCCAATACATTTTGTAGTGTATCACTTCTAGAAATACCTCTAGCTAGCGGTATCGTACAATAGGTACACTTGTAATCACAGCCATCTTGCACCTTTAGAAAGGCACGAGTTCGATCTCCTATAGAATAAGAACTTACATAGAAATCTGCATCTTGAATCTCACAAGCGTGTACTTCTCCACCTTCTTTAGATCTATCTGGATTATCTAGTAAATCATTAATATAACTAGTGACATTAAACTTCTCTGTCGCTCCAAGAACGAGATCAACACCATCTACAGCAGCAAGCTCTTCTGGCTTAAGTTGTGCATAACAACCTACTGCGACAGTAACTCCTTCTGGATTTGCTTTTTGAGCTTGTTTTACAATAGACTTAAAACGCTTATCTGCATTTTCTGTCACACTACATGCTGTCTCTTATACACATCTGACGCTGCCGACGAAGAGGATAGTGTAGA
>CAJXSW010000089.1 GCA_913060645.1 uncultured Dokdonia sp.
AGCGTCAGATGTGTATAAGAGACAGGTTTTGAATGCGTACTAAGTGTGTTGAATTCAAATTTTCGCGAAAGCGTAATTATTAAACATCATCAAGTAAGTCATTTACTTCATCATTATGCACTGTTGGATTTGCACCAGCTTTACTAGCGACTAGGCTACCCATAGCACAGGCTACCTCAAGTGCATCATCTGCCGTTTCTCCAGATAATAAACCGAAGACTAGGGTTGCTAGAAAACTATCTCCAGCGCCTACGGTGTCTGCCACTTTAGTTTTAAAGCCTACTTGAGTGTGGATGCCGCCTTTATGTAGTAACATCGCTCCCTCTGAACCTAGTGTAACGCAAACGGTAGGAGTCTCTGTCATTGCACTAAGCATTTTAAGCTCATCTTCGAGCGTCTCGGCCTCTATACCCATTGCTAGTACAACAAGCTCTAGTTCTTCATCGTTAAGCTTGATCATATCTGCCGCTTCCATAAGTCCTACTACGATTTCAAGATCGTAATGTGGAGCACGAAGATTTAAGTCAAATACTGTAAACTTAGATCTTTCTATAAGCACCTCTATTGCTTCCAGATTTACCGGAGGAGTAACCTCTTCCTCTGCGTCAAGTAGCATAGCGTCAAGATTTACGCTTTCGCGAAAAACGAGACTACCTATAATCAAGGCGTCTGCATCTGTGACTGCTGCTACATTATCTTCTGTCCATGCAATTTTATCCCAAGCAGCATTGTCTCCTATTTCATAAGAAGCAGCTCCTTTCTTGTCAAGAGCGACGGTTACTTGCCCCGTAGGTTTATCATTGCGTTGAATATATTTGGTCTTTAACCCAAGCTCTTTAATCTCGGCAAGTGCTTCTTTGCCTAAAGCATCATTACCTAGAGTTGAAATCATAGCTACATCTACTCCAAAAGAGTGTAAGCGCAATGCCACATTGAGTGGAGCGCCACCTAGGTGCTTTTTATTTGGAAATACATCCCAGAGGATTTCGCCGTAACAGGCAACTTTAAGTGGATTATTTGGCATGGTCTACGAGGTCTTTTTCTAGTTCTTCTAGGGTACGTCCTTTGGTTTCTGGCATGTATATAATTGCCCATATCAATTGGAGTACCATCATTCCTGCAAAGAAATAATAAATATTCCAAAGATTGTCCCTCATGATCCCTTCTTTATCATCTATAAAGAATGGTGTCACGAGTGTTATGATAGCTGCAAATACCCAATGGGTACTTGTTCCCCAGGATTGACCATAAGCTCGCACGCGATTTGGGTATATTTCTGAGAGAAATACCCATATTACAGCTCCTTGACCTATGGCGTGTGATGCAACAAATGTGCAAATGAAGATAAGTAGTAGTGTAGCGCTTAGCTCCACCTGGAAACATATACCTACCATGACTAGGCTTATAATGTAGCCTATGGAGCCTATAATAATAAGCTGTTTTCTTCCCAATTTATCCAGTAAACGCACTCCTATAAAAGTGAATATAAGATTTACAATTCCTATAGAGATGGAATTGAAGAGTGACTCGGCTCCTCCTAGCCCTGCCTGCTCTAGAATTTGAGGTGCGTAGTATAGCACAAAGTTGATTCCAGATAACTGATTAAAAAATGCAATGAGAAACCCTAGCCATAAAATGCGTGAGTACTTTTTTTGAAATAGATTTTCTGAACTTGTTTTTTGTTGTAAGTCTAGCTTAATTTCCTCAAGTCGTTGTTGTGCAGCAGCGGCTCCATCATATATTTTTTGCAGCACGAGCATCGCTGCTGCATCGTCTTTCTTTTGTAAAACTAACCATCGAGGACTATTAGGAACTTTCATTACCATAAGCGTATAAATAAGCGCAGGTATTGCTTCTACGCCTAGCATCCATCTCCAGTCGTTTGCGCCATCTACACCTTTGAGTAACCAGTTTGATACAAAGGCAATGAGAATACCAAAAACTAACCAAAATTGGTATAATCCTCCCAGCTTACCACGGTTAGACTCCGAGCTTATTTCTGTGATATAAATAGGAGCCGCCACAGAGGATACTCCTACACCTATGCCTCCTATAAATCGAAAGGCAGAAAAGGTATAAGGGTCTTGAGTAAGTGCACACCCTAAGGCAGAGACAAAAAATAAAATACCTATCCAGAACAGCGTTTTTTTACGTCCTAATATTTTGGTGGGAAAACCACCTAGTAAAGAACCTACTACCGTTCCCCATAAAGCCATACTCATTATAAAGGTACCGTGCATAAATGGAGATAGGTTCCATAGTTCTTTAACAGGAGAATTTGCCCCACTTATTACTACAGTGTCAAAACCAAATAAAAATCCGGCTAGGGCTACTGTGATACTCCATTTTGTAATCTCTTTCATATGCTTTTTTTTATGGTCGTGAGAGGTGATGTTCTAGTACACTACTTCCAGATTCGTTTTATTTTACTCACTTTTAAATTTGCGATTGTAGCATCCTCACTTGTAAATGTGAGTGCAGTAAATGGCGTGGTAGGAAAAATTTGATCTGTAAACACAGTACTTCCACCATCTATAAATATTTCTATAGAGGAGGCATCCATAATTATTGTGAAATCTACATCTTCCTTATTGTCAATTATAGCTGGTGCTATGTGTGGCTTTTCTCCAAAAGAAGTCTCAAAGTCTGTAATGCCAGAATCAGTGCGATCTAATATAAATTGAGACTTACTGCTATCATAACTTAGCTTAAGAGATTCCTTGTTAACATTTGAAAAGTTGAGTTCAAAGTCATCTAGATTACTTGGTATTTTAAAATCTAGTCGTTGCTCATTATAATTTTTACTAGATAGAGACATCCCATTTTTCATAGTGTCGTGTTCTACCGTGTCATAACTATATTCATCTATTGAAGCTACAGGATAGTTTTTCAAATAAAACCCATTAGAGCTGTTTTTATGCAGCGTAAGCTTTCGCGAAAGCGTCATTGCACTGCGCCACGCTTCTGTAGGAGTGTCACGGGCATAGTTCCAGTTGCTCATCCAGCCTATAAACGTACGATCTGTATCTGGCAGGCCATTAAAGGTGACGCCTGCATAGTTATCTGTACCGTAGTCTAGCCATTTTATTTCCTTTTGGTTGGTAGTAAATGTGGTGCCATCAAAATCACCTATAAAATACTGTGTTCCAGAACCTCCGTTAGGAGCACCAGGATTAATACTTATAATTAAAACCCACTTAGTCTCATCGCTTCCCTCAACCTCAAGCGGAAACAAATCTGGACACTCCCAGACGCCGCCGTGAGCTCCTATGTTTTTTCCAAACTCACTCATAAGCGTCCAGTCCTTAAGATTTGGGCTACTATAAAATTTTGCGTGATCGCCAGCGACAAGTGACATTACCCACTTCTGAGTGTCATCGTGCCACATTACCTTAGGATCTCTAAAGTCTTTGATGTTTCCTTCATTACCTATAACGGGATTGCCACTATACTTTTTCCAGGTCTCACCTTCATCTAGACTGTAAGCAATACCCTGAGTTTGAAAATCTTTACGTCCTGCTTTTTCGCCTTCCATAAGGTGGTAGGTAAAAATGGCAACCATAGGAGGATTATCTTTTGTACCTAAGCCAGAGGTGTTATTTGTATCCATCACAGCACTACCAGAAAATATAAGACCTAGCTCGTCTGGGTATAGTGCTATAGGCTTATGCTCCCAAGAAACGAGATCTTTTGAGGTGGCGTGACCCCAGTGCATAGGCCCCCAGACAATGTCTTCTGGATAGTGCTGGTAAAATAAGTGATAGGTGCCGTTGTGGTATATGAGGCCGTTAGGGTCATTCATCCACATTGTGGGTGGTGTGAAATGATACTGCGGTCTATAAGTTTCGCGAAAGCGTTCTTCTACTAAAGCCTCCTTATTGTTTATAGAAGTTGTTTTTTCTTTACAACTAGCTAATGTGAGAAATAAGAAAATTAAAAAAAGATGCTTCATTTTTAATGTGATTTTTAAAACTTGTGAGACCCCGTGGCTTAGTTGTAATACTTGATTTAGTAGTTAAACAGCTCTAAAATAGGTCAAAAATTCACATTATGATAATAAATATAATAACTTATTAAGAATACATCGTTTTCGTACCCAAAAGGTTTTGTTTAAATTGTACTATAGCTTTTAGTAAGCCTATTTTTACGATATCACTATGAAAAGAAAACTCACCTTAAAATTAATTGCCAAAGAACTTGACGTCTCTATCTCTACTGTTTCTAAAGCATTGCGGGACAGTGCAGAGATAAGTGAGGACACTCGCCAAAAGATCAAGGCTTTTGCAAAACTCTATAATTATAAACCTAATAATATCGCATTAAGTCTTAAAAATAGGAAGACGCGCACAATTGGGATAATTATACCACAGATTGTACACCACTTTTTTACCACGGTGATACGAGGGGTTGAGCAAATGGCTAGGGAGCATAATTATAATGTAATTATAACACTGTCAAATAATGATTTTGACAAGGAAGTTCTTAATATGGAACTGCTCGCAAATGGAAGTACAGACGGCTTTATCCTATCTCTGTCTAAGGAGACTATGCAAAAGGATGACTTTAGACACCTTACCGAAGCGATAGATCAAGGAATGCCTGTGGTAATGTTTGACCGTATTGTGGATGAAATCCCATGTGATAAAGTTCTCATAGATGATAGGGAAGGTGCAAAACTAGGAGTGAATCATCTTATAAGAACAGGATGTAAAAAAATTGCAATCATAACTACAGATGACTATATAACTGTAGGGAAACTAAGAACCAAAGGTTACATAGAAGCACTAGAGTCTGCAGGAATAAAAATAGACACAGATCTTATTTTAAAGTTAGACGCAATAGATGATCTTAGTGATAAGACTATGGCGCGCATCAAGCATTTCTTAAAGGGAAAAGATATAGATGGCGTGTTTACCATAAATGAGATTTTTGCAGTAACTGCTGCAAAGTATATCATGGAGGCAGGTAAATCAATTCCTAATGACGTTGGCATTGTGAGCTTCTCAGATGGTGAGTTGTCTAAGCATTTTGTACCTAGCTTGACTACGGTAAGTCAGCATGGAGAGCAAATGGGACGTAAGGCAGCAGAGCTTCTCATTAATAAACTAGAACGTCCGGAAGAGGAGATAGAAGAGTACACAACGGCTTACATAGAAACGAGCCTTGTAGAACGAGAAAGTACGAAGCGAATTAAATAGTATCGCTTTCGCGAAAAAATTAAAATCAACACAAGCGTTTGCCTTTCATTAAAAAGCAATACGCACGAAAATAACTTGACATTGAAAAAGAAAGCATTCCTATTTGACCTAGACGGAGTCATCGTAGATACAGCAAAGTTTCACTACCTCGCATGGCGTAATCTTGCCAAAGAAATGAACTTTGATTTCACCGAAGAGCAGAACGAACTTTTTAAGGGAGTAAGCCGCGTGCGCTCACTTGAAATCCTCTTAGATCTAGCTTCTTACCATGCTACAGAAGAACAAAAAGAACGCTGGCTTATACAGAAGAATGAAGAATATCTCAAGTATATAGAAGCGATGGATGATAGTGAGATTCTTCCAGACGTTGTGCGCGTACTTGATTTTTTACATGAAAAGAATCAAGGTGTAGCTCTTGGAAGTGCTAGCAAAAACGCTAGACCTATATTAACAAAGCTTAATCTCATACAGAAATTTGAAGCTATAGTTGATGGTAATGATGTGACGGCTGCAAAGCCAGATCCAGAAGTATTTTTAAAAGGAGGAGAAGCTTTAAAAATTGAACGTACAGATTGTATCGTTTTTGAAGATTCTATTGCGGGAGTACAGGCGGCAAATGCTGCCGGAATGGTAAGTATAGGTATAGGAGAAAAAGATGTACTACATGAGGCAAATCATGTTTTTACAGACTTTACAGAAATGAGTGATGCATTTTTAGAGTCACTTATTGAGGCTTAAGAGTACTACAGCACGACGGTTGTTTAAATAAACGGTTTACAGTGCCAATTTGTAAGTAGAGCATTATTGTTTAAAATTTTATTGAGAGTATGCATATAGATTATATCACACCAAATCATTGGTCCATTATAGAAGAGGGATGGAATCCGGATAATGTAAAGTCTTCAGAAAGCTTGATGGCACTTGGTAATGGAGCTATGGGACAACGCGCAAATTTTGAAGAAGATTATAGCGGAGCTACTTTTCAAGGAAGCTATATAGGAGGTGTGTATTATCCAGATAAAACCCGCGTAGGCTGGTGGAAAAATGGATATCCAGAATATTTTGCAAAGGTGCTCAATGCTCCTAGCTGGATAGGTATAAAAGTAACAGTAAATGGTGAGGGCCTAGATTTACATACGTGTAAAGAGGTAAAAGATTTCCGTCGCGAACTTGATATGAAAAG
The DNA here is from genome assembly GCA_913060645.1 of uncultured Dokdonia sp. Classification (GTDB taxonomy): domain Bacteria; phylum Bacteroidota; class Bacteroidia; order Flavobacteriales; family Flavobacteriaceae; genus Dokdonia. The sequence goes on from CAJXSW010000089.1 coordinate 6,382, forward strand.
CGGAGTATTGTACAGAAGTTTCAAAGCGACCTTACAAAATGATGTAGAGATTGCAGTAAAGTCTACACGCTTTTTGAGTATGAAGATGGATGAGGTAGGTGCTATTAACTACGAAGTAACACCTATTAATGAGGATGCAACTGTAAGTTATGAGCCGTATTTAGATAGCGGCATAACTAATGAAGATTCTAATTGGGATGATAAGTTTTGGAACACGCTAGAGGTTTCAGAGGATGGTGATATGGCTTTTATTACGTCACACACCATGAAAACAGAATTCCACGTGTGCACTATGATGCATAATAGCTTTAATATAGATGGTAGAAAAGTTGCGCTTTCGCGAAAGCGTACTAATGTCACAGAAACATATATTGGGCACATTTATGAAACAGAAATCTCTCAAGGAGAAACCTTCAGTATTCATAAATTAGGAGGTTATGTAAGTAGCCTTAATCATGAGCAAGATAATCTTGTAAACGCTGCTACGACAGTAATTAATGAAGTAGCTGCAATTGGTTTTGAAGCCTTACAACAACTTCAAAAAGAGTCGTGGGCACAAACTTGGGAAATGTCTGATATCACCATAGATGGTGATGTAAAGGCGCAACAAGGTATACGCTTTAATATCTTTCATCTCAATCAGACATACACGGGACAAGATAGCCGCCTTAATATAGGTCCTAAAGGATTTACAGGTGAAAAATACGGAGGATCGACCTATTGGGATACAGAAGCATATTGTATTCCATTTTACATGGCGACTAAGGATCAACAAGTGGCTAGGCAGTTACTCACCTATCGCTATAATCAGCTGGATAAAGCCATTGAGAATGCAGAGAAGCTTGGCTTCTCAGGAGGTGCTGCATTATACCCTATGGTCACAATGAATGGGGAGGAGTGTCATAACGAGTGGGAGATTACCTTTGAGGAAATACACCGTAACGGCTCTATGGTATATGCTATTTATAACTATGAACGCTACACAGGCGATACTACTTATATTCCAGAAATGGGGCTAGAAGTGATCATAGCCGTAGCACGTTTCTGGAGACAGCGAGCTACTTTTTCTAAAGCTAAGAATGCCTATGTGATTCTAGGAGTTACAGGGCCTAATGAATATGAAAATAACGTAAACAATAACTGGTTTACAAACTATGTTGCAAAGTGGTGTATGGAGTTCGCTTTCGCGAAAGCTGAATTGATAAGAGACACTCAAAAGCAGGACTGGTCTCGTATATCTGGTAAAACTCATTTGTCTTATGACGAGATGCTCTCTTGGAAATCTACTGCAGAACAGATGTATTTCCCATATTCTGAAGAGCATGACGTATTCTTACAACAAGATGGTTTCTTAGATAAAGAGTTAATCACCGTAGCAGATTTACCAAAATCCAACCGACCTATTAATCAAAAGTGGTCTTGGGATCGCATCTTGCGTTCGCCTTACATTAAACAAGCAGACACACTGCAAGGTTTTTACTTCTTTGAGGACCACTTTACTCAAGAAAATCTAGAAAAGCACTTTGATTTCTATGAACCATTTACGGTACATGAAAGTTCGCTGTCGCCATGTGTGCATGCTATACAAGCAGCTAAGCTAGGAAGAATGGATCAGGCATATGAGTTTTACCTACGTACATCGAGACTTGATCTAGATGACTATAATAAAGAAGTAGAAGAAGGTTTACATATCACGAGTATGGCTGGAACCTGGCAGAGTGTGGTAGAAGGTTTTGGGGGAATGCGTGTGAAAAATGATACGCTCTCTTTTGAAACTAAAATCCCGGATGCATGGGAAGCTTATTCTTTTAAAGTAAACTTTAGAGGACAGATTCTTAAGGTTGAGGTCAATAAAAGTGAGACGGCATTTACACTTATGAGCGGAGAAGCACTAGATATTATTGTAAACGGTAATAAGCAAACAGTAAGCGCATAAGTCATTTTTAATATACTTAAAAACGCATCATAGAGATTCACTTTATGATGCGTTTTTATTTTATGAAACTAGTTTGTTAAGGTTTAATAGGGTTTGCTTCATCTATAATATTGCCATTATACTCTAGCGTCCATTCTAGCGAGCTAGTAAGAAGATAAATTTTAGACAGCTCTGAGATGAGTCTGTTTTGTGCATTTGTGTACAGGTTAGAATTTTTAATTTCCTTTTCAAGACCATTTTGTACGCGTGACTTTATAATGTTGTAATCTCGAGCATTAAACTGGTTGAGGTAGTCTTGTTGCACATCATAATATTCTATATTAGGATTAATCTTTAACTCAGGTTCTGGAATATTAGTAATGCGAACAGTTTTTGTGAGCTCATCGATTTCTGTAGTAACCCTAGAAAGATCGTAGGCGATGGTTGCTTCTGCATTTACAACAACCAGTGCTTTTTTTGTAGCAGATAGCACATCTACATAGAATTTTTTTGAATCTTCATAAGTAAAGACTTGTGCATAGTTACCCTCTGTAACGATAAGCTTTCCTACATTTTTAATTTGTTTTTCTATAAGAGCGGTATTTGCTCGCAGCTGTTCTTTCTCACTTTTAGTATGCTCGCAATACCGTAAGCCAAAAACAATAAGTAAGGTGAGTATTGCACCAAAAAGTATCTTACGCATAATAGTTTTTTTCCATGACTAAAGTACATAAAATAAAAAGCCACACGTTAGTGTGGCCATATGAGTTTATAAATCCCCCAATTTAATCCCTCATTGATTATTGATGTAAATATAGTTTGAGGAATAGCTTTTTAGTAGGGGCATTCACCCCCTTTTATGTATTACAAATCTCACTTAAGATTGAGCTGTAAGTGTGCTACGAGTCCTTCTAAGTTGTCCTTAGAAAACATAGCGCCTTTCATATTGTTATTCGTAGTGTCAATAGTAAAATCGAGCGCTTCTATAAAATCTGCTTTAGTAAGATTTGTATTATCAAAAATAGTTTTAGTCAATGTTGACCCAGTAAATGTAGCCTGCGATAAATCTGCATTAGTAAAATCCACCTCGATAACTTGGCAAGAAGTAAAAGATGTTCCTTTTAAAGGTAATTGTGTGAAGTTTGCTAGCTGTAGTATGCTTTCGCGAAAGCGTATATCCAACATAAACGGCTGGCAAACACTAAAGTCTGCGCCTAGTAATTTACACGACTCAAAAGTAACTTGGTTGAGTGTTGTACCGCCAAATTTTACATTAGCAAGATTGCAATCTATGAATGTACATTCAAGAAAGCTTGTATTTGAGACATGAAGATTTTCAAAATTACAGTCTGTAAATGTGCAATTGTCATACTCACCTTTTCTAAAGGATTGTAAGGTGAAGTCTATAGATACAAAATCTTGGTCATCAAAAAAGTCAGACATACTAGTTCTTTATGCGCATGAAGATTTCTGCTTTCCAATTACTGGCATCCCCACCCATGTTAGGGTTGTTATAGAAAACTTCCGTAGGCCTTTGGTCTATTTTTATATTGTTAGTTTTTGCATAGTTTATAAGTGCATACCAAGCTCTATCTGATGTAAGATAGTTACCGTTGTAGGTAGCTTTAAGAACTTTTTGATCCTTAGTGTTTCCATATTTTATATCTGCTACTTGAGGAAGTGAGTCCGAAGGTAATATTGGAAAACCAAACTGATATTTAATACTATCGGTCTCACGATTCCAATGGGTGATTTTTATAAAAGGAGGTCCATCCAATGTAGCATTTGATCCAGCCATTGTGTTTTGTAAATATGTGATGTCTCTCATCATACCTGTCACTTTGAAAGCTTGTAGTCCCTCATATTCGGTATAGGCATAGTGCTTTGCAGGTAATGTAGCCTCACCATTAATTGTGATAGTAATATCCTTAAGGTGTTGTTGTAATGCTTCGTTATAATTTAGGATGGTCTGTCTAGTACTTTTTTCAAAGCTAGTTTTTTTCCATAGTCCTTGAAGCCTATTATGGAAGCTATAGGCACTGTCTTTTATATGTACTTTTATTTCAGTAACAGTATCATTTATTCTTTTTATATTCCAGTTGTAAAGGTGTAGTGAATCTTGTACGACATATTTTTGATCAATCTGAGTACGATTATTCTTTTCTAAAACGGAAGCAGTTGTTACAATATTGTCATTCCAATTCTTCGTAAACTGCTCGATAGTTCCTAGGTTTCCATTTGCTTTGATTCGAGCAGTAAAGTCTCCTGGTTTCAAAAAGAAATACCAGCCTGCAGCTGCAATCAAGGCAATAAATAATATCGCTATAGCTTTTTTCATTATTTACAAACCTTAGTTAGTTGCGACCATCGTTTCATTTTTCATCTCTAGTGCAGAGACAACAAACTTCCCTAGTTTTTGACCTTGGTCTAGTCCTACTGCTACTGCAGCACGATAGTGTATTCCTCCATACATGCGGCTTACAGCAGCTTCCTCAGCCGCGGCTTTAAAAGATGTGAAGCTACGCACCGGAAGTCCGTATGCTATTTCTGTATCATCATCAAAAGAAAAGTCATCGCCAAAAATGCTAGTCAATGTCTCAGATGCTGCACCAGATACTACAGAGTGTCCACTCACATATTCTGGAAACGGAGGCGTTTGTAATATAGGTTTCCAAGAGTCGTCTATGTGATTGTTGATGAGCGTTTCTGGGCGTATCAGGTTAGAGCGATATTTTTCATCCCAGCAAGAAATAAACGCATCGTTCATGGCGATAGATGTTTTTGCATATGCATGTAATGTATTGATTACATCAAAACCTGCCTTCTTTGAAGCAATCTTTGTAATACCTATCCAGTGACCTCCTGGAGTAATCTTTTTAGTTGCAAACATTAAATGACCGCGAGTTACAGATACGTATGGGTTACAATCCCAAAACTGAGCAATCGCAATCTCTTCTGAGGTGTCACCATCTTTTGTGATTTGCTTGCTTATGTCATAAACCTCTTTAAGCTCCTTATAAAAATCTGAATCTTCTTCTAGTGAGAATGGAGGTGGTGGTACAGGCTTAAATTGATTTGAAGACGTAAGTGTAAATGGTCTAATTTTATTCCAGTGAGGTTCTATACCGTCCATGTATGCTGGAGGGGTAGGTTGCCAGCGAGAAGGCTCATCTGCATACACAGAAAACTTTGGCATTGTGCGCGTCTGTTTGTAGTTATCTCCATCCATCCATTGTGCGATATGACCTGCTACTTCTAGCCCATAATCTCGGGACTGTACAAAAACATCTTCATTGCGCTCTTTCCATGTTGTGTAAAGACTATCTCTATATGTCTCAATTTCTTGCTCAGAAAATATGAGGCGCTTGCTCATTTCCATGTGAGCAACCAGTGCTGCAAGTTCAAAGTTTATAGATGTTTCCTTTGATGGAGTTGGAATACTTTTAAGACCTGCAAGCTGTCCAGCAAGAGAGTTAAATTCAGTATCATTTACAGCTAGTATTTCATAAGCTGCAATATTAGGATACGCATAAATACGACTCGCAACAGGCGGTGAGAAAATGTCGTGTATAATTACTTCAGTAACCTTGTCTATCGCATTATGGAAATGCTCGGGAGTTATAACAATAGGCTCATCTTTTGTAGCGCATGAAGTGATGCATGCAGTAATAAGGACTACTATAAGAAAGTGGTATGCTGTTTTCATTAATCAGGGATTTGTATGTTATAAACTTGTGCTGCTTCATTATTAAAAGTAACGAGCAAGTATGAAATATTGTTTACGGTTATAATATCTAAATGTCTTAACGATTTTTGTGCAAAATCTAGTCCTAGCTCATACCCTAAGGTCTGTCTCTTATACACATCTGACGCTGCCGACGAAGAGGATAGTGTAGA
>CAJXSW010000090.1 GCA_913060645.1 uncultured Dokdonia sp.
GTCCGTCTCGTGGGCTCGGAGATGTGTATAAGAGACAGGTCTAATCTATGTACAACACCTAAATAAACGGCACCGGGTTTATCATACTTTATAGCAATATACTTTTTTACAACCTCGCTCAGGGGCGCATCACCTGTCTTATCTCCCTGTACGATATCCCCACTACGTTTATTAATCACAATAATGTGATTATCCTCATAAATAACATTGAGGTTGTCTGCAGTAGAGAGGGTATTATTCATTGATGGCTTTTCTTTTAGAAGCTATAATTATATCCACATTATCACGATTGCATGAAGCTCTACGTGATAATATGGATATAAGGGAATTTAATACGGTGTATTAATATTGCTCATCTTCGTTAGGGAAGCTTTGATTTTTTACATCTGTGCTATATTGCTCGAATGCTTTTGTCATTTCTGTATGAAGATCCAGGTAACGTCTCAAAAAACGTGGGTTGAATTCATGTGTCATTCCCACCATATCGTGCGTTACTAGTACTTGACCATCTACACCAGCACCAGCGCCTATGCCAATTACAGGAATTGTAAGACTAGCGGCAACCTCTTGAGCTAGTTTTGCAGGAACTTTTTCTAAAACAAGTGCAAAACAACCTGCTTTTTGAAGCATTAGTGCATCTTCCTTTAGTTTTTGAGCTTCTTCTTCTTCCTTTGCTCTTACCGTATAAGTACCAAATTTATAGATACTTTGTGGTGTAAGTCCTAGGTGGCCCATTACAGGAATTCCTGCGTTGAGAATACGCTTAATACTTTCTTTTACCTCTTTACCACCTTCTAATTTTATAGAGTGCCCTCCAGATTCCTTCATGATGCGTATTGCAGATCGTAACGCTTCTTTAGGATCACTCTGGTAACTACCAAATGGTAAATCTACCACGACCAAAGCTCTGTTAATAGCACGAACAACAGAAGAGGCATGATATATCATTTGATCTAGCGTAATAGGTAGTGTGGTCTCGTGTCCAGCCATTACATTTGAAGCACTATCCCCTACGAGAATAACATCTATACCTGCGCCATCCACTATTTTTGCCATGGTGTAATCATAGGCAGTAAGCATTGATATTTTTTCTCCACGAGCTTTCATCTCAGTAAGAGACTTTACGGTTACTCTTTTATATTCTTTTTTGGCTGTAGACATTTGTTTATTTTTTCTGTTACAAAAGTAGTAAATTAGATACCTATGTGTTAAACATTCTTTATGCGTCTTAAATATCTTTTTGTTCCAATGATTGCTGTCTTTATACTGTTTGCTTTTGTAAAAGCAGATAATCATTATTACAAGTCTTTAAATCAAGATCCTCAGGGAGAACAAGAGGTGAAAGAAGTGGTACAAACATTTTTTGAAGGTTTCCATAAGCAGGATTCACTACTTATTAAAAAGGTAGTTCATGAAGATGTTATGATGCAGTCTATAGGCAAAGGGAAACTTGGGGAGATTGAATTGAGTAAGCAAGACTTTAATCAGTTTCTATTATCTATTTGCTCTATACCAGAAACTACTGCTTTTGAAGAGCGCATAGCAGATTATGAGATAAAAATGGATGGTAAAATGGCAAATGTATGGACGCCATATTCATTTTATATTAATGGTAGTCTTAGTCATTGTGGTACAAATAGTTTCCAACTTTTTAAACGCAACGGAGTCTGGAAAATCTTTTATATAGTAGATACGAGAGATCGAGAGGATTGTGTAGAGAAGCGGGGATAGATGGAGTAATTCTTTAATCTAGCTTATAAATTAATCTAAAGTCCATATTAAACTCAAAACCAGTAGAGAGCCCCTCTTCTCGTCGCGGATTTGTATCACTAAATAAAAAGTTTTCTTCAAAATCAAATCCTCTAAAATTAGGATTCTCAATATTGCTATAGCTATTATCCTTAAAACGAACGCCTAGACCAAAGTTTACACGCAACATAAGTGTATTTGATAATCGAGTGTACTCTCCAAAGTTTACTAGAACCCCATTCTTTACACGTTGATAATCTGCACGGTCAAAAGCTATAAGCTCTACTGTGCCATTTGCATCGTTTACAGGCTCAAAAGTATCAGAAATTAGCGTTTCTTTACTGTTTATGTAAAACAATTCTAAGCCTATATAATTAGTATATTTCTCTCCTTTGCCTATAAAATAAAGTACTTCGGGGCGTATTTCATAAAGGCTATAATTGCTTGAATCTCCATTTGTATAAGGCAAGCCTTGAAAACCTACTCCCACGCTACCACCTATAGACCAGTGACTATTAAGAGATTTTGTGTAGCCTATATTTATTCTAGGAAAAGGCGTGATAGGACTAACTAAACTGAGACTTAGGTATGATTTTACGGGTATCCTTGAGATGCTATCCCTGCGCTCAATTTTTTTTACACGTTTTTCAACGCGTATCGCTTTCTTTTCTTCACGGGTGGTCTGTGCTTGTAGAGTTTGAATGCAACATAAGATAATGAACAGGGCGCTTGTAGTAATTCTCATTTAAGGTAGGATTTAGTGAGGATTCTCTATAAAGATGCATTTTCCACCATAAGGTTGCGTTGTATTTATAAAAGCACTCTTAACAATCTGCCATAGCTACATTAATAGCAAGACCACCTTCTGAGGTTTCTTTATACTTGGTGTTCATATCTTGAGCAGTTTGCCACATAGTGTCAATCACTTTATCTAGAGGAACCTTAGCATTTGCAGCATCTCCATCTAGAGCCATCTCACAAGCATTAATAGCTTTGATTGCTCCCATGGCGTTACGTTCTATACAAGGAATCTGTACGAGACCTCCTATAGGATCACAAGTGAGGCCTAAGTGATGTTCCATAGCGATCTCTGCAGCCATGAGAACTTGTTCTGGGCTTCCGCCCATGAGTTCTGTAAGACCAGCTGCTGCCATTGCACTAGATACTCCTATTTCTGCTTGACATCCACCCATTGCTGCAGAGATGGTTGCTCCTTTTTTAAATAAGCTTCCTACCTCACCTGCTACGAGAAGGAACCTTTTAATATCTTCAAAGTTTGCATCGTGATTTTCTATAACGATGTAGTACATCAGTACCGAAGGAATAACTCCTGCGCTACCATTAGTAGGAGCGGTCACCACTCGGCCTAGAGATGCATTTACCTCATTTACTGCAAGAGCAAAACAAGATACCCACTTCAATATTTCGCGAAAGCGTACCTCTTGACTTCGTATCGCTTTTATCCACTCATACTTATCTGTATAATTGGTGTTTTTTTGAAGTTTTAAATGAGAATCATATGCTCTTCTTCGTACATTTAGTCCGCCAGGTAATGTTCCCTCTGTGTGACAACCTATGTACATGGAGTCTAACATCACATCCCATATTTGTTTAAAACGTTCATTAATTTCCTCTTCTGTGTGGAGGTAAAGCTCGTTTTCTAATACGATTTGAGAGATAGGTTTTCCTTCTTGCTTACAGAACTTGAGTAGGTCTGTAGCTTTCTCAACGGGTCTAGGAAAACATTCAAATTCTATTTTCTTGCGTTCGGCACGTTTGCGTTCTTCTTGTACAACAAAGCCTCCACCTATGGAATAATACTTTTCTCTTACCTTCTTACCATTAGTTAAGGTTGCAGTAAATCGTATCCCGTTAGGGTGAAAGGGTAAAAATTTTCTATTAAATACGATATCCTCATCAGGGTTGAAGTCAAAAGTAAATTCACCATCGAGGTCAAGACGTCTAAAAAGTTTTATGTGATCTACAGTAGTAGGGATTTCATCTATATTACAGGTTTGTGGGTCTGCATCTGTAAGGCCCATAATCACGGCGACATCTGTAGCATGGCCTTTGCCAGTAAGAGATAGCGATCCATAAAGGTCTACTTTTATAGTAGAAACCATCTCAAATTTATTAGTGTCTTTTAATTTTTTAATAAAGCGTTTTGCTGCACGCCAAGGTCCGAGCGTATGAGAACTTGAAGGTCCCACGCCTATTTTAAGCATATCAAATACGGAGATGGATTCTATTTGCTTATTCATATTTCAAGCGTCATTATATAGTCGGTTTGAATCTCTGCAATCATATCATAATCATGAGTGCCTGTGATGATAAAACCTTGTTTTTTGTAGAATGTTATTGCGTCTGGATTTTCCTCCCAAACGCCGAGCCAAATGTAGTTTTTTTTAAGCTGTCTCGCTTTGGAAATCGAAAAATCTATAAGCCGTTTCCCATAACCCTTGCGCAAGTAAGGAGTGTCTATATAAATACGTTCTATTTCTAGTACATTAGGCTCTTGGAATTCTGTTTGAGCCTGATTAACATTCAACTTTAGGTACCCTATAATAGTATCATTGTCACGAGCAAAGAACCACAGCGAGTCCTCATTAGATAATTGTTTGTTGAGGTGCGCTTTCGTGAAAGCGTACTCATAATAACTTGCGATGACTTCAGGTTTATTTTTATGAGCAAATGCTGCCGAATAGGTCCGTATTGCAAGATCTTGTAGGACGTCTAGTTCGCTATTTTTTATAGGCGTGACAATCATCGTTTAAGAATTTTCCATTGTTTTAGAGAATATCAAAATGATGATTACAAAACCATTATTCATCGCATGAAGCGCCATAGGCCAAGCGATATTTTCATTCTTAATTTTAAGTAATCCCATCATAAATCCTGAAATAATTCTCGGGATAATGAGTGCAATAAGTGCTGCATTAAGTACAAAGGTGTCTACATAATTATTGATGTGCACCATGCCGAAAAGTAGCGAACTCACAATAAGAACAACCATAGCGTGACGTGATAAGAAGTTACGTATTTTAAGAGTGCTCTGCTCTGGTATGAGTTGTTTGAGAATGGTGAATACAGTAAATAAGAAGATAGCTATAAATCCAAGTTTTATTACCCAGTGTACATCTGCAGGTATAAATTTATTTGAATAAAAGAGCGGCCAAGAGCAGAGCAGGAGTATGATGTCTGAGTGACTTGGCTTTATAAGTGTACGAAACATCATTTCCTCAATAATAGGAGCAAATATTACCGCCAGTACAAATAACTTAAGCGGATTATTCTTCAATAATTCGCGCAAAGTAGATTGCTCATAGTCTCGTTCAAATATCTCTGGAAACTGAGTTTTAAGAATCCCGAATATTGTAAAGAAGATAATATATAATCCCCAGAGGTAGAGGTAGTATTTAATAAGGGTAGTGGTCTTGTTGATAGCTATATATTATTAAACAGCCCTTGAATAATTTTTGTCAAGGGCTGTATTTATTAAATTATATGAAAATCCTTTTGGACATCCTTTAATGTTTTGCTCCTTTTTCAATACCGACAGAAGATTTTTTGATAAAATCACGTAAATCATCATTTGCATTGATAAGATCTTCATTGCGCAGGTACATCATATGCCCAGATCTGTAGCCTTTAAAGCTCAATCTATCAGATAATTTACCACTTGCGTTAAGTTGCCACATTACATATTTTGCATTAAAATAAGTAGTTGCGCCATCATAATAACCACTTTGTATCATTACGTTGAGGTTAGGGTTTACACCCATTGCCTTGCGTAAACTTGCGCCAGCATTGTTATTAGAACGATCCCAAGGACGCACTGGTCCAAACATATTATAACTAAGATCTGTTTTTAATCCTAATTCTTGACTGTAGTAGTAGTTGATCGCTGGAGTAAAAGAATGTAACCATGAGGTAAGCTCACTATTGTAATCTGGTCCATCACCAGCTTCTTTTACGTCTAGTCCTTTATAACGAGAATCAAGACGTCCTATGGTAAGTCCGTCGCGGTTTCTCAATAAATCTTTCCAGAAATAATTAAAAGGAACTTCAAGGTTGTTTTGTCTTATGGTAGTTTCTGAGAGTCCAGAGTAATAGGCCATTTTTTTAATAGCAGCCTCTTTTTTATCTGTTTCTAGATAGCCAGATTTCACCAGTAGTGGTAAGAGTTCGTTTACGGCATAGTTTTCACTTTCGGCAAGTACTTCTGTTAGGTCTTTTTGCTGTAGTGCTGGAGGTAGCATATTGTGATACCATGCAGCAGCTGTAAAGTAAGGAAGACGGTTTGCAACTTCTACCGGTCCATCAAAATCAAAACCTATTTCTGTAGGAGATACGAGTACCACCCCATTAATAAACATCCATTTACTATCTTGAAGTTCGGCGGCAAGTCCAGATACGCGGGTGGTACCATAACTTTCGCCTATTAAAAATTTAGGAGAACGCCAGCGATTATTTCTTGTAACAAAAGTATTTACCCAGTCGGCTAGATATTTAATATCTGCATTTACCCCAAAAAACTGTTTAGAGTCTGGCATTTCTCCTTTTTCATTAGGCAGCATTCGGCTGTAGCCAGTATTTACAGGATTTACAAATACGATATCTGCTACGTCTAGAATCGAATTAGGGTTACTCTTTATGCCGTAAGGTTGTACAGGATAACCTTCGTCGTCTATTTTAAGGATGCGTGGTCCTGTATAAGCAATGTGCATCCATACAGATGCAGATCCTGGACCACCGTTAAAAGAAATAACTAAAGGTCTAGTCTCATCATTTTTAATATCAGAACGTTTGTAATAGGTGTATAATAAACTCGCAACAGGCATTCCTTTATCATCCCAGACTGGTTGAAAACCAGCTGTAGCTGTATACGGAATCGTTTTTCCTTTAATAGTGATAGAATGACTTGATACGATGGTGGTATCTACAGGAACCGAGACTTTTTGAGAATACGCTTTCGCGAAAGCGGAAACAACAATGATACCCGTGAGAATGTGTTTGAAATACATGGATTGTAAATTTTGGTTGTACTTATAAAAATAGCATCTAGTAGCTAAACATAAGGGAATAAAGAGGTTTTTAACGAATATGCTATGGCGCGATAAATAGTGTGTAAAGTAACGCACACCCAATGGCAATGGCAAAACTCAACATAGTACCTATCAAAACATATTCTGTTTTGAGATAGTCACCATCTTTAAATCTTAAGATAGATTTCGCTGTAATCAAAAAACCTACAGCGCTGAACTGTCCTACGATGATAAGCACAAGTACTAGCCATCTTTCTGTGATACCTATGAGTCGGCCTGCATTAGGTAAGTCTTGTGATTTTTCTGTAAATGAAACCGAGAATAGATTGAAAATCTCTTTTATCACAATGTTTGCCGGCTTTGTACAAAGTAAAAACATAGCGATAAGGCATATAAGTGAAAAGTAAGAAGAATCAAGAATAAGCGGTTGCCACCCCAAGATATTTACATAAAGAACACTTGCTACCACATACGTGATGATATGAAGTAACTGGTCAATAAAGAATGCACCTTTATGTAGCCATTTACTGTTAAGTAATTGAGGTTTTAATCCGTCAATAATCCAGTGTATACCAGCGATTGCTATTGCACAAGGTAGAAACCTATAGTCAAGAGAGGTGATAAAAGACGTAATAAATACTGTGAGAATATGCCACTTGAGATGTTTGCTTTTAAAGCCTTTTTTTGCCTTTGACTTTGCAGTCTTCTTAGATTGAAAGGTATAATCTGCTAGCAGGTGACCTATGGTCTGTAGGGCGATGAGAGTTGCTATATCCATTATGAAATCTTACTTAAAGTGTGATTAAAATACCTGATGGCTTTGTCCATTCCATTCCATCCAGAGGCTGTGGAGTGCTGGTTAATAGAAGACTGACTTACGCCTAGTTTTTTTGCGATAACCTTTTCACTATTACCCATGATTTTTAGAAATAAGACCTCGCTTTGTCTGCTAGTTGCTCGTGCTAGTAAGTGATCTAGTAACGAGATAATCGCATCTATGTTGAGGTTAAGCTCTTCATTTATAGAGCTAAAGAATAGCGTATTTTTTATAACCATACGCTCCTTACTGTGAGTGCTCTCGCTACTTATGGCGCGACCACTCCTGTAGATAGCATCGCCATCTATAATGTTTTCTTCTCTATTAAATCTATCTAGCCTGCCTAAACCCATGGCAAGGCGTATGCTATAGGTTTGAAAAACTCTTGTTCTATTATTTTCTACTTTTTCCTCAATTTCTAAGGACTTTATAAATGTTTTGATTGCCAGCGCTACGGCTAGTCCATTTTCGGGATCTGGAACTACACACTCAAGATAATCTCCTTTAATGAGTCTAGAGAACGTGTTATACTTAGTCTCTAGTTGCTGAAATAGCTGTAAGAGCTGCTGTTCGAGCGTTTTCTTTTCGTCCGTGCTTAAACTTGTATAGGCAATAAAATCACCAGAAATTACTATATGATTGGTATAATCCACCTTTTGAATGCTTTGATAATCAAATATAAGCAAATATGCTTATAGAATACATTTATAAGTAAATAAGCTTATAGAGTATATTTATAAGTGTATATGCTTATAAAGTATGTTTATAAGTGAATAAGCTTATAAATCTATTTTTCAGTATGTACGATTGTACCATCCTTAATCACCAGATGTATATCTTGTGTAGCGCTTATGTCTAGTAGCGGATTACTATTAAGCAACACTAAATCTGCTTTGTTACCTGTAGCTAGATGATAGCCTTTCTTGTGTAAAAAATTTGCACCTTGATACATCGTTGCAATTGCATTTGCTGGAGAGATGCCAGCCCTTACCATTTCTTCTAACTCTCCATGTAAAGATGGTCCTGGATAAGTGTAAGAGTTGTAAGCGCCACTATCTGATCCCGAAAGGAGATTAACTCCAGCTTTATCTAATGAAGCAACGAGTTTTAGAAAAAATTGCTGTAGCTCTTTTCTATCTTGCTTAGCTTTTGGACTTGCATTCAGAGCACCTTTGTTCCTCCCTTCATAAGTGGCTATAAAATCTGCATCTAGCGTTTTTAAATAGGCATCATCACTATGATTTACTTCGTCCATATAACTCAGCACATCGCCTATGTATAAAGTAGGAGTGACGTATACATTGTTGCTTTTTAATTTGTCGAAAGTACTTTGTGCTGTTTCCTCATCATAACTTGCTATAAGTTGCTCCATGCTCCCCCAGAACCCTAGCTTTCCATCTTTTATGTCTTGAGTGATCTCTTTTTCACGAGAAGAGCATCCTTTTAAAATATAATAGAGGTGTTCAATATTATCAATTCCAGCAGTGATGGTTTCATCTAGTGTTACTGTAAAAGGCATGTGTCCGGAGGTAATCATTCCGCGCTCTTCGGCTTGTGCTATTATAGATAGGTAAGTCTCTCTAGCGATTGTACTATCATAAAGTTTTACATAATCGACGCCTAGTTGCTGCAAAGAATCTAGGGCTTTGCTTATCTCGCCATCTGTATTCACGCCTATAGAACCTGCCCAGCGAGCATTTTTTCCATCTAGTTTAGGTCCAGATGTATAAATAGTAGGACCTGTGCGCTTTTTATTTTTTATTTCTTCATTCCATTGCTGTACTTGGGTAGTGAGATCGCCTCCAGCATCGCGCACCGTTGTAATTCCATATTTTATAAATTGTTCAAGAAATTTTTCATTCTGCGGAATAAGAGCTTCGCCTCCGCGAAAATGAGTATGATTATCCCAAAACCCAAGAAGTAAAAACTTACCACTACCGTCTATTAAATTACCATCTTTATCAGCAGAAAGAGTGCTTATCTCTTCAATTTTATAAATCGAATCATTACTGAAATACACATTTTTATTACTACTTAGCGCTCCATTTTCGTCTATAATGGAGACATTGCTTATCTTGAGATCATACGCTGGTTTTGTATCCTTAGGCTTGCAACTTACTAGTAGTAAAAGTATCGCTATGGTTGAGTATATATACTTCATATGATTGATGGCGTCTGTTTTAGATGGTTTTATTGTTACGCTTTCGCGAAAGCGTAGTTCCTCAAAGCTAAGTCTTAAAATTACAAAATAGCCAACTATTAATAGGAGGGATGTCGCTCGCTCTAAATTATCAATTACATTGCGCTTTAAAGAAATACTATGAACTCCGAAAATCTCCAAATTATATCTGATATGTTGCTCATGGCAAAAGCAGATAATCACTTACATGAACGCGAGTATGATTTTATACTTATGGTTGCAAGACGCATGGGAATATCAAAAGATGAGGTTGATGCGCTTGTAAAAAGTCCTCAAGATAAGATGGTGTACAAAACAGAAATGCAACGCCTCACGCAGTTTCATAGGCTTCTATTGGTCATGAATGTAGATGAGGAAACTCAATTTGTAGAAATTGACACGCTACGGAATTACGGGCTAAAGCTAGGTATACGGGCAGAAGCAGTGCAGCAAATCCTAAGTGAAATGGGAGATTATGAGCATAAAATAATTCCTTCTCATCGTCTTGTTGAAATTTTTAAAAGATTCTATAACTAACGATAATTGACAAAAAGGCAGTATTAAATACTGTAAATCGGTCAAAACGTCATAAAATTTACATTGGAACTGAATTTGCCTAACCCATAGCAGAATCAGTTAAACTTTAAATTTATAATTATGACTTTAGTTAGAAAAAATACAGCTCCATATTTACCATCAGTTTTTGAAGAATTATTGAATACTGACTGGCTAGGTGGAAGAACAAACACATTTGCAACTGCAACACCTTCTGTAAATATTATAGAGAAGGATGATTCCTTTACGGTGCAGGTAGCTGCTCCGGGTCTCAAGAAAGAAGACTTTAATATTCAGTTAGATAATGATTTGCTCACAATCTCTTCTGAAATTAAAAAAGATGAAGAGACTGCAGAAACTCAGAAATTTACGAGAAGAGAATTTAATTACACTTCGTTTAAGCGCTCGTTTAACTTACCGGAGTCTGTAAATACAGCAAAAATCACTGCCGAGTATGTAGATGGAATTCTTGCAATAGGATTGCCTAAGCGTGAGGAAGCACGCGTGCAGCCATCTCGATTAATCGAGATAGCATAACAATTTAAGTTGGTTAGTTTGAGATTGGGTTTCCGTAAGGAGACCCTTTCTTATTTATGCGAGTTCCTTAAGTTTATCTTGGTAGATCTTAATTTGATCTCTGAGCTTTGCAGCCTGCATAAAATCTAGTTCTTTTGCAGCAGCTTCCATGGCCTTACGAGTGCTTCTTATTTTCTTTTCAATCTGCGGGCTTGTTTGATACTCTTGAGCATCTTCGGCAGCTAGGTTTACAAGTTCTTCGGCTTCTATTTTATAAGCTTCTTTCTGAGTCATCGCATTATCCAGCGATTTTTTAATTGCCATCGGGCTCAATCCGTGCTTGGTATTGTAGTCTATTTGTTTTTGCCTGCGGTAATTACTGTCATCTATGGTTTCTTGCATAGAGCGAGTAATTTTATCTGCATACATAATCGCCTTACCGTTTATGTTACGGGCAGCACGACCTATCGTTTGTGTGAGTGATCTGTTACTACGTAAAAAACCTTCTTTGTCTGCGTCTAATATAGCAACTAGAGAGACTTCCGGGAGATCCAGTCCTTCTCTCAATAAGTTTACACCCACAAGTACATCGTATAATCCTTTACGCAAATCTTGCATGATTTCTACACGTTCTAGCGTGTCCACATCAGAGTGTATGTAGCGGGTTCTTATGTCTATTCTTGTTAAGTATTTTGTAAGTTCCTCTGCCATACGCTTGGTAAGCGTGGTGACAAGGATACGTTCATCACGAGCAGTAACCTTTGTGATTTCTTCTATAAGATCATCTATTTGGTTAAGGGAAGGACGTACTTCTACAATAGGGTCTAGTAAGCCTGTAGGTCTAATGATTTGCTCAACATAAGCTCCTTCGGTTTTTTGTAATTCATAATCTGCTGGAGTAGCAGAAACATAGATGACTTGATTCTGCATCGCTTCCCATTCCTCAAATTTAAGAGGTCTGTTATCCATCGCTGCAGGAAGTCTAAAACCGTATTCTACTAGGTTTTCTTTTCTACTTCTATCTCCTCCATACATCGCACTTACTTGAGAAACTGTTACGTGACTTTCATCTACAACCATTAAGTAGTCGTCTGGAAAAAAGTCTAATAAACAGAATGGTCTAGTGCCTGGCTCACGTCCATCAAGATATCGTGAGTAATTCTCTATTCCTGAGCAATAGCCCAGTTCACGTATCATCTCAAGGTCAAAATTTGTTCGCTCATCAAGGCGTTTTGCTTCTAGGCTGTCTCTTATA
>CAJXSW010000091.1 GCA_913060645.1 uncultured Dokdonia sp.
GTCTCGTGGGCTCGGAGATGTGTATAAGAGACAGGTGTTCAACTCCGTGATTGGAATTTCTTCGTCGTCTAGATCATCAAGATCAAGCTGACCAATATCAATAGCCACATCATCATAAGTCTTCCACTCGATGGTGATGTACGTTAGTGCGAGCACTGCAATGAGTCCTAGCTGAAAAAACAGCATGCTTCTCTTGCGAAGATCTGCTTTGGGATTTTTCTTGGGTTCCATAATTAAAGTATTAGTAGAGAGCTAAAATAGCAAAATAAATCTCAGTTGTGAAACTAAAATTACGATTTTAACCCTTTAAATTTCTTAAAAAATAGTAGAAATGTTAAACTTCCGAGTATTACACCTATACTATTTGCAAGTACATCCCACACATCAGGCGTTCTGTATGTAGTTGCACTGCCTTGTAATAACTCAATCACTATGCCATATACCACTAATGCTAAAGCAATTGCTATATAAAAAATTGGCTTTGCCCATTTCTGAGTTGCCGAGGTTTTCACGATATGAAAATAACTCAGCCACAGTATGGCTAAACCAAAATAAGCTCCTAAATGTAGGAGCTTATCTAAATTTGAAATATTAGTATCTAGTTTTACAGGCTTAACAAGCGACCCTATGCTTAATGCGCAGGTATATGCTATCGCTGTAAAACCAATAAGCTTATCCACCTATAAGTTCTTTGTAAGCATCTGCGCTTAAAAGCTCATCTACTTGTGAAGCGTCAGAAAATTTGATTTTAATCATCCAGCCTGCTCCATAAGCATCGCTATTTACAGTTTCTGGCTCATCTTCTAGACCTTCGTTAAAAGCTACAATCTCACCAGAAAGCGGTAAGAAAAGATCAGAAACGGTCTTTACTGCCTCTACAGTACCAAAAACCTCATCTCTATCAAGAGTTTCATCAAGAGTTTCTACTTCTACGTAAACGATATCTCCTAGTTCTCCTTGTGCAAAATCTGTAATTCCCACTACGGCTACGTCACCTTCTATGCGTACCCACTCGTGATCTTTCGTGTATTTTAACTCTGCTGGTATATTCATCTTAGTCTGTATTAGTTTGATTTAATTCCGCTTTCGCGAAAATATTCTTTTTAATAGATTAATGCTTACTATTTTCAAATTTTCGCGAAAGCGAACTCATAAAATTAATTTCCAAAATTATATCTCAATGTAAATCCAGACCTAATAGTCGTTTGTGGAAATGCTGTAGATATTGCAAATGTCGAAAAAGTATGGTCATAAAAGAAGAGCGCAGTAAGATTTTTACTCAACGCATAATCTGTTGTAAACCTAAGTCCATAAATATCTTGTCCAGCAGTGGTCTGGCTATTGTCTATATCAAGATATCTGATGATAGTTTCGTTTTGTCTAAGAGAGAAATCTGCTTTAAAGTTGAGATCACTCTTAAGAACCCTACGAGATCCACCAAAGTTTGTAACAAACCTAAGATCCTTAATGCGATATCCTAATCCTAATATGTACTCATTACCCTTAATCTCGGTTAAGAGGTTGTTATCAAAGCTTAATCCTAATGCCCTATCTCTTTTGATTTCGGCAAGAATCTTTACAGAGTTTTTCATTTCAAAATCAAGACGAACTAGCGGCGTGAACTGCTCTGTAAGTGTCACATTACTTAATAGCGTTTGATTTAAAAAATTTCCTGCTTGATCTCGCTGTGCGGTCGCAGGGTCTCTATCTGTATTTCTATTATAAGCAAGGTTAGTCAAGTAATTGTTTACAGAATATCCAGCTGTATAACCGTGCTGCACTGAGAATCTCTTAAACTTATCCTTAAACCATTTCATGTTCATTAAACCAGTATACTTTATATTCCAGTTAGGTAATGGGATACTTCTAAGAAAACCAGTATCTGTTTTATTTACATCCTTACCGCTGTATGCAGCTAGAAAAGCAGGCAACAACACTTTTTGATTAGTACGCCCGAAACCTTCTGGATACCCATCTGCATCTACCTCAAAGGTATTTGTACCATAAAACTCTCTTGCCAGTCTATTTGCTACAGCCAGTCTGTTTTCTCTAAACGTATTAAATGTACTACTAGACTCAGATGTACTCTGTGCAAAGGCAGTACCTATTAATACCGTAGATATATTAAAGCGACCAAAACTATTTCCAGTAAGGGATTGATATGCTAAACTCTGCTCGTTAACTCGGTAATTTTCTTGATAGTTTTCTTGGAAAACACGATTTAAGTTAAGATCTATATCAAGATCTTTAAGAAGCCCTATTCTCGCTTGAATAGCAAGATCTCTACTTTCTATCTCGCGATACTGCTGGTTAAAATCTTGAAACAATGTTAACCATCCATTACTCGCTGCAAGCTCTCTTACCTCTGCCTGACTTCCGAAAATAAATCCTGGCGTAGGTCTTAAACTTCCTGCAAACCCAACTGATGGCAAATACCCTGGTAAATAGATACCATTACTCTCTTCATAAGTGAGCTGCACTCGTTTAACCGCGGTAAGTAATCCTACTCCTGTATTGAGTGCCTTATCTGATGTACTTAAACCACTCGTGGTTCCATCACTTGAAGCATCTTCTTTTAACTTATCAATCTTGCTATTACGATCATCTTCTGGTGATGGTAATCCTCTAGGTCTAGTGCTAGTAGCACGCTGTTTTTTCTTCTTTGTTAAGCCTACATATTTATAGAGCTTCTCCATATCAAAGGTTCCATTAACAGCATGGGTATTTGTATTCTCCACACTATTTCCTATCTCTGGAATATTATCTAAGACCTGAAACTGTTGTGAACCTCTCTGCCATCTATAGTTTGCAGTATAAGCATAAGTAGCAGTAATCCACTCTGTGAACGGAATCTTATCGAACGGTAAGTCATAGTTGAGTTGTAATACTCCAAAATGCGTATCTGGCGTACCTACATCAAAGAATCCCCTATAAATACCATAACCATCTACTTCTTGACCTGCATCATCTAAGAAAGCTGGTGTCCCATCATTATCAAGATAGTTTCTTACAATACGGTTGTGGTTTACATTATAATTAAGTCGCAGACTTTTAGTAATAGGAAAGTCGACAGCATACCCCCAATCAAATAAGTAATTACGCTGAAATAAACGTGGCACCGCAATATCACCTTCGTTTGCAAATACATCTCTAAACTTCTGCTGATTATACTGGCGCACGACATTAGACTGTACAGCAATATTAGACGGCAAGTAATTGAAGTTTAAATCTTTTAAGAACTTATAGTACTTCCCTGTAAATAGAGAGTCATTTTTTGCAAACGGCTCTACAGGTTTAGAGTTAAAACTATAGTTATAAGTACCCCCCAATCTCACATTCTGATCGCGAGATTCTTCTATCTCAAAATCTTTATGATCTGTCTGGTTATAAGAATATGAAAAAGTAAGGTTTTCAATATCATAAGGCATAGGCTTGCGCTCTGTATCCGTGCGCTCTTTTCTTACTCCTATAGCATTAAAGCTTTGACGTTTTGTGTAATCTATAGAGTAATCTTCAATGTTATCTCTCTCCTCTTGACTAGCCGCATTATCTAGTGATGTATCTAATTCTACATCCTCATAAAGCGGATTAAACTTAGGTGTAATACTCTGCTCACCTATTGCGTAGTTAAGAGGTAACTGTAATCCCCACTTCTTTGGCAGTAATTGACCTGCATTAAGATTTGTAACGATATCGTATTGTGTTACATCTTCTAGACTGCGCTCACCAGCATTTTGCTCTATACTTCCAAAACCTACAGTACTTAAACGTCCCGTTGCAGATACATTTGCAAAGTCTGCAATATTTCCATCTACACTTAGTACTCCAGCATATCCACCATCATTAGTAAGGTCTGATAAGCGTAGCTCATTAAACCAAACTTCTCCACCTATTTCTCCTGGAGAACAACCCATGGCTTGGTTGCTCGTTGGGTTTCCATTTTTCACACCCAGCATTAATGTTCTTACATCACCAAAACTAGGAAGACCTTGTATACCAATACGCAACTGTCCCTCCTCATAACACATAGACTCTGGATTGAGAATACGGTCACCGTTTTGGTCAAAGTACGTAATATCATCTGGGTCTGGTTCCACATCTCCTGCGATTACTTTTGATTTGATTACTTGAAGTAATTCTAAGGGAAGATCGAGCTCATTTGCCGCTGGCCAGATAGCATCTCTATCTTGGTTAGACACATTAAATGCAGTAGGCTGTAGTGGTAATTCTATTTGATAAAAATTTGAATTAAGGTCGGTTCCCATTCTTATGAAACCTACTAGATTCTGATTATCAAGACCATTCTCAACAATAGGCTCTGCGTGCATAAACATCTTAAGATTTTTATACTGTCGCATATCGAGATTATAATATTTATAAACTCCTCTTGCGTCTTGCTCTTCAAGATTTTGAACTCTCAAAGAAAGCGACTGTTCATTTTGCCTAATATTATTATTATTGTTATTGAGTCTCTCACGCTCTACTCCTGGAGGTAATGCATAAGGAACTGGCTGTCTTGTTTCATTTGCCTCAATATTTACGGCAGCCACCTCAAACTGTGTGTTATCTGCATCATTGATTTGCGTGTTTTCATTAGGATCCAACGTTAGTAAGTATCTTCTAAAATCACCACGTACTAAATCTAATGTTCCAAAACGAAGTACAACATCTTCTTGCCATCCGCTCATGTACATACGCATAAAACGTATAGACCTAAAGTCATTAATCCCTCCAACTACATTTGTTGCTTGGTTGATTGGCACTCTAAACTGTACCCACCTTGTAGGGAGTTGATTCCCATTTTGAGTAGTGACAGTAAGTTCTCTTACATCAGTTACAAATGGATTATTTTCTATACTTAAAGATGCTGGATTAATAGGTAATTCATATTCAAAATATGCATCTACCGTATTCATTGTATTATCACGGTTTACATCTTCCACATCTGGAAAAGTAGTTGAACCACGATTAGTTTGTGTCACCTCTACCGGAGAGTTACCCTGATTGTTATTATAATCTCTATATCGTTCTATAACGCCACCTTCAGTATTTAAGAAGTAATTATAGTTGTCACCTGCAGGATCTGGGAGTCCTGCAAAGTTCGGAAACTCCATTGCCTCCTCTACATCGCTTAGTCCATCATAACCTACATCTTGATTTGTACGTTGCTGGCCTTCTGTGTCAAAAGCATAGACTAAAGATTGATTAGTAGGCACTTTACCCCATACGGTTTCTGAGGTTGACTCGTCTCCTCCTTCATTAGGAAGTCCGTTTTCATATTGTTTTCTTCCATCCTTAAGAATATCTTCAGAGATACTACCTAAGTTAAGTGTAAGGTTTCCTCCAGCATTTGTTGTGTCACCATCTCCAAAAAATGGATCTAGTAACCAGAATTCAACAAACTCTACATTTGCTTGTTCAAAATCTGTAGAAGTTAACTGCCTTGTAATTCCTCCAAAATTTTGTTGAGGATTAGAAAGCATACCGTCTTGCGCATCAGGACTAAAGTTATAAGGCCCTCTCTCTTGCGGGAAATAAGCTAAATCAAGCGTAAAAAGTGCCTGTGTTTGACCTGCAATAATATCTTGTTGAGGAAATATCTCATCTCTAAAAACACGTCTTGTTTCTGCTAGGGACAAATCGTCGTCTGAGATGCCACCAGGACGCTGATTGTTATAAAAAATAGGATCTATAGAATACCAAGCAAATTTCGCTCTTCTATATCCCGTAGCGAGATCACCGTTTGCTAGCTCACCACCAAAACCTACCGGTGCAGATGATAAACTCCATTGTAAAGCCCCTCCAATATCTATTGAAGTTTGTGATCCCTCAAAATCATCCACATAAGAGGTTGCCTCGCCATTAAAATCTGTTCCTTTAGGTTGCCCAGGAATTAGATATGCTACCTCACCTCTAACTGATAGATTGGAAGGAACATCAGTATCTATATTAGGAAGCTTATTCACCCATCTTGTTAAGAAAGGAAGTTCTGTAGAGTAGCTTGCATTTAGGCCTACAATCGTATTGTTTATTGGCTCAAAGCTATATGTAGCTTTTTGAGTAAGTGGTCGCTCATTAAGGTTTAAAAAAGTACCTCCTACTATAAAATTCTCATTAAACTGGTGTTCTACATTAATCCCTGTAAAACGCTTATTCTGCTGTCCAAAAATAGCATTATTCTCTACCGATGCAGAGATAGGAATACCGGATGCTTCTAAAGATTTATCTAAAATAATAACACGACCTAATTGGTAATTAACCGTATAGTCAAGTCCTTCTACTAGTCTTCTTCCTCCTGCCGTAACCGTCACAGATCCCTGTGGAATATTAAAACCTCCCAATGGTATACCCTGTTCTTGAGCAGATTTATAACGCGCTTTTAACAAAAACTTATTCTTCTCAGCATTATCTCGCGCAATAGTCTTTGTAGATTGATATAAGGTTGAATAGACATACTTGTCTTGATGTGCGTTATAGGTATCTTCATTCTCGTAAGTTTCTGCACCATCGTTCACACTTAGCAAATCAAACAATGTCTCTCCAAATGGCTCTACAGTTGTAAATACGATACTTCCATTTTGTACATGTACTGTTGTACCTGGCACAAAATCAAAGAAACCATCTCCTCCTACTTGGGGATCTCCAAAGGTGGTTAGTCGATCAAGGTTAAATAATCGCAATAACGTATTACTCTCAAGATCTCCACGATCTTGACCTTCATCCATGGTGTTGTCGTTATTAGTCCCATCAAACAAAGTAGGTAAAGGGGCACCATCTACAGGAGTTATGAAGTTAATAGGAGAAGGATCTGAATAAACTATATCTAATCTAAAACCTTCCTGCTCTAATTGAAAGGCACCTAGCGGATAGATGTTTTTCATCATTAAATCCCATATAGGCTCTTGTACATTTGTGAGGTTACTTTTAAGCATTTTAACCACAAGATTAACAGGACTTCCAGCTTGTCCAGCAGGAATCACGGTATCTAAAATACCATCTCCATTTACATCTTGACCATTTAAAATACCATCACCATTCACATCTGCATCTGCACTATCTGCAATGTTATCGCCATCTTGATCTGGACGACCTTGTCCAAAATCTGCATCAATAATATCTGGTCTTCCATCTCCATCTGCATCTGGGCGGCTACCCTCGGTAGCATTAATACCGTCATTTGCAAATTCTCCTACTTGATACACTTGACCTCCTACTGTATATTGAAAGGCCACACCAAGTACTTCATCATTATTTAGTCGCTGGCTAAGAGAGATATAACCTAGCGCTGGGTATAATGTAAACTGAGAGCTTTGTAATTGTCTAGCATTTTCAAGTAATACGTAGTCAGTTCCATCCTGCACTGTAACGTTACCAAAACCTTGACTAGCCGTTGCTACGTCTCTTATTGCGGGTGTAAGAACAGACTGTACAGACTGATCATTTATGCCACGTGGGTTAAAATCATTATTACGGTTATCTGGAAATGCATTTGCAGAGTTATTTATAAAGCCAGGGTTTGCTCCTGCATCAATCCCTAAGTTTGCTGGGTCAGATTCACCTATATCTTGTAATGCAATAATATTACGAGCGTTTGTAGTTTGGTTTTGTCTATTTGTAATCCAAACTTCCACCCTAGTTATTTGAACTCCTCTGTTATCAATAAATGGATAGTTTTTAAGAGCATCGTTATAGGTATCTCTAAAATAATGCGCTAAGAAGAAGTGACGGTTTTCATCATAATTTAAAGCAGGCACTTCAATCTCTTGTACAGTTGCGCCTCCTTCAGAAACTATAGTTCTAGGTTGTGATTGGTTCTCAGAAAACACAGCCGTTACTCGCGTCTTTCCAAACTGTAACTCAGTTTTTACACCAAATAAACTCTGCGAGCCTTGAATAAGTGCGCTATTGAGCGGCATAGAGATATTACCTACTTCAATTTTCTGTATAATATCATCCTCAGTAGGAGTGTATTCTAGCTTAATTTGATTTTGGAAATTAAAGGTAGACTCCGTATCGTAATTTGCTGTAATCTGTAAGCGCTCACCCACTTGACCTAGTAAACTCAAGCTTATTCGTTGATCAAAGTCAAAGGTAAAATTGCTACGGTTACGTGGTGAAAATGCTGGGTTATCTTGTTTTGTAAATAACAGCCCAAGATCCATCTCTACAGATCCCTGTGGTGTAAACTCTATCTTATCTCCACCAAAAATGCTTTTAAATAAATCATTCTCAACATATAGTGATTTTACTAAGCTATTGCGGGTATCATCCTCTTCAGACCTACCATCTACAACATTTACTTTCTCTCTAAAATACTGACGCATCTGCTCGTCACGTACTCTTTTTTGATATTCGGCTGGGGTTAAAATTAAAGGATATGTAATATTAAAACTCCCTAATTCCTCCGTAAAAATATACCTATCCAGTATAGCGTCATATGTGTATTTTGAAACAATACTATTTGGATTAGGTAACACAAGACTACCTAGCGAAAAAGTAGTAGCCGTAGAATCTTGAGCTGCTGCATCCTCCTCTTCTTCCTGCGCCATTGCTACGGAATTTCCTAGAAAGAAAAATCCAACTACAAACAATATCGCTATACGTACATTTAAATAATAGTGTTGCTTCAAAATATGCCTACAGTTTTTTTAATGCTTCTTTGATAATCGTTTCTACGCTTGCGTCTGGCTTTTCTTTTACAATGGCCGTACAGACTTTTTCTGCTTGCTTACGCGCAAAACCTAATGTCTCTAAAGCAGATAACGCCTCTTCTTTGCTAGTATTGCTTTGCACAGCACTTTCACTACTCATATCGTACACCTTCAGGATCTTATCCTTGAGGTCGAGTATTACTCGCTGGGCTGTTTTTGCTCCTATTCCCTTAATACTTTGTATGGTTGCTACATCATTTGATGCAATAGCTTGTTTTATCTGGTTAGGATCTAGAGAGGACAACATTGTCCTTGCCGTACTTGCTCCTATACCAGAAACAGACAGTAATAATCTAAAAATCTCACGCTCCATCACCTCCATAAACCCAAAAAGTGTATGGCTATCTTCTTTAACTTGTAGATGGGTGTGTAACTTTAAAGCCTCGCTATCTCCTAGCTGCCCAAAAGTGTGCAATGAAATATTAATAAAATATCCTACTCCGTTGCAGTCTAGTACTACGTGAGTTGGATTTTTTTCTATAAGTCTTCCGCTTAAGTGAGTGATCATTTAACAAATAATTAAGGAGCGTAAATGTAAGAAAATTATGTCTAGGAGATTGCCAATTTTAATGGTTCCCTTTCGCGAAAATGATCTAACTCAAAACCATGCCCATTTAATAATAATAACGAATAACCGAACTCAATTTGATTAGCAAAACCACAAAAAAAAAGAGGTGTAAAAATTACATTTTACACCTCTTTGTATCAAATTTTCGCAAAAGCGAAAACTACATATTATTTCTGTTCTTGAGCACGACGCACTTCTTGTTTTTGTTTTTTCTGAGCATCAATAACTGTGATTGCAGCCATACTTACCATTTCATCTACACTTGCTCCTAGTTGAAGTACATGTACAGGCTTGCGCATACCTAATAAAATAGGCCCAATGTTATCTGCTTTTTCAAGCTCTTTAATCACCTTATAAGTGATGTTTGCACTATCAATATTTGAAAAAACTAGCGTATTCACCTTTCTACCAGCAAGTTTTGAAAAAGGAAACTTTTTCTGTAACATCTCTTTGTTTAGAGCAAAATCTGCTTGTACCTCGCCATCTACCACAAGATCTGGATAGTAACGATGTAAATAGGATACTGCCTTACTCACCTCTGTAGCTTTCTCATGTCCAGAAGATCCAAAGTTTGAATAACTTACCATAGCCACTACTGGCTCAAGACCAAACATCTTTACGGTAGCCGACGTCATTTGGGCGATTTTAGCAAGTTCCTTTGCAGTTGGATTGATATTTATTGAAGTATCTGCAAGAAACAAAGGTCCTCTTGAAGTCACCATCAAGTTACAAGCTGCTACTTTTTGAACACCAGGCGCAGTACCTATAACTTCAAGCACTGGTTTTATCACTGTAGGATAACTACGACTATAACCAGATAACATACCATCTGCATCACCTTCATTTACCATCATAGAGGCAAAATAATCGCGACGCTTTACTTGACGTCTTGCATCAAGATATGTAATCCCTTTGCGCTTACGTGTATTCCAGTATATGTTTGCATAGCGATCTACTTGATCCTTTTCCTCATTAGATAATGGATCTATAATTTCTACATCTGCCTCAAAACCTATTTCTTCCTTAAGTTCAAGTATCACCTCTCTGTTACCTAATAATACAGGAATTGCAATCCCTTCCTCATGTACAATCTGAGCAGCCTTTAATACATCAAGCTGGTCTGACTCTGCAAAGATGATGCGCTTAGGGTCAAGCCTAGCTCTATCTAGCAGTAATCTTACTATCTTATTATCTTCTCCTAGACGCTCTAATAACTCATCATTATAAGACTCCCAGTCTGTTATAGGCTCAAGTGCAACACCACTATCCATAGCTGCTTTTGCGACAGCAGGAGGAATTGTTGTTATCAATCTCGGGTCAAAAGGTTTTGGAATAATATAATCTCGTCCAAAAGTAAATCGCGTTGCTCCATATGCAATATTCACTTGCTCTGGAACTGGTTCCTTAGCAAGTTGAGCTAGTGCTTTTACAGCAGCCATCTTCATTTCTTCATTTATAGTAGTCGCTCTTACATCAAGTGCTCCTCGGAAAATAAAAGGAAAACCAAGTACATTATTAACTTGATTAGGATGGTCAGAACGTCCAGTCGCCATAATAAGATCTGGTCGAGAGGTAATTGCTACGTTATAATCAATCTCTGGCGTTGGGTTTGCCATTGCAAACACAATAGGATCATTTGCCATAGATTTAATCATATCTGGCGATACAATATTACCTACAGAAAGTCCCAAGAACACATCTGCATCTACCATGGCATCTGCAAGATTCTTGTAATCCTTGTTACTTTTAAATTTCACCTGCTCTGGAGAAAGGTCTGTACGATCTGCTCGTAGCAAACCGTTTATATCAAACATTGATATATTTTCCAACTTAGCACCTAGTAAGTGATATAGGTTCATGCAAGAGATAGCAGCGCTTCCCGCACCACTCACCACAATCTTTACATCTTCAATACGTTTACCTGCAATTTCTAATGCATTAAGCATTGCCGCAGCCGAAATAATTGCTGTACCATGCTGATCATCATGCATCACTGGGATATCCAACTCTGCCTTAAGCCTGCGTTCTATTTCAAAAGCTTCTGGAGCTTTAATATCTTCTAAGTTAATACCTCCAAAAGTGGGAGCTATATTTTTTACAGTTTCTACAAAAGCGTCTACATCCTTAGTATCCACTTCTATGTCAAACACATCAATACCAGCAAATATTTTAAACAAAAGCCCTTTACCTTCCATTACAGGCTTAGAGGCTTCTGGCCCTATATCTCCCAGTCCTAAAACTGCGGTACCATTTGTGATAACGGCAACTAGGTTACCCTTTGCCGTATATTTATAAACGTTATTTACATCTTTTGCAATCTCTAGACAAGGCTCTGCTACACCAGGAGAATATGCTAACGCTAGATCGCGCTGGCTAGAATACTTCTTCGTAGGAACTACGGCAATTTTACCTGGTTTAGGCTTTGCGTGATACACGAGAGCTTCTCTACGCTTGTTGCTGTTTTGACTCATAAAGTTGATTTGTATTTGACTTACAAAAATACAGATTTCCTAATACGCCACATAAGCTATAACACATTATAGTTATGAGGTAGGGTTCTATTTAAAATCTAATAATTGCGTTAAGATATCTACATTTTGAGGAAGTCTCCCTACGTGCTGTAGTTTTATTGCAGCTAGTGATAGTGCGATTTTGAGACATCGCTCGACTTCATACTCCCTGTCTCTTATACACATCTCCGAGCCCACGAGACGGACTCCTATCTCGT
>CAJXSW010000092.1 GCA_913060645.1 uncultured Dokdonia sp.
CGAGATAGGAGTCCGTCTCGTGGGCTCGGAGATGTGTATAAGAGACAGCTACTATATTAATTGTAAATTTCAAATTGTTTGTTTTTAATAGCATCATCCTTAATCTCCTTTTCAAGCTTTTGTATAAGCGCTAATTTCCTTTTATTCTTAATAATCTGATTGATCGTTGGTCTTACATATTCCAACGGGGCATTTTCGTTGCGCTCAAGGGTACTTTTTACAGCTACCAAATATAATCCTAATGAGTCTCGCAGTTGTAAGAAATTTGTTTTTTTTAACAAGTTGTTTGCATTCTCCTTGTTTATCGCATTTATTTGATCAATTACGGCACGCCTTTTTATCCATACAGAGTCATTCAAGAAATAATTCTTGTATTGAAACTTTAATGAATCTAAGGCATATTTATCCTTTTCATCCTTACTAGTAAAATAAGACTTAAGTGTTTTAAGATTTTGATAATCCTCGTCTACTTGAATAAATTTAAACTGCACCAGTGGTTCATTAAGTAAGAAATTCTCTTTATTTTCTTCATAAAATTTCATCGCTTCACTATCAGAAACGACACTATCTAATTGCTTGTTAATAAGTGCATCTTTATAAAAACGTGTGTATAAATCACTGCGGTATGATGAAACAAGCGCCTCAAACTCATCTTGGTCTTCTTTTGGTAAATTTCTCAATGCTCCATCTAGCAATAGCTGACTTGTAGCCCACGTATTAATGTAATTTTGTACAAAGGCAGCGCTATCACTTACCACATTCTTTGACATAACATCTTCAATAGTGCGCTGTGATAATGTATGATTATTCACCCGAGCGACTATTGTTTCAGTGTTGTCACTCTTGAAATAGCGGCAACTCACCATAGACAGCGAGACTACTGTAAACAGCAGAAATACAACGACTCTAGTGTTTTTAATTCTCATATTTCGTTATTAACGTATTTAAAACCTCTTTATTTATAGTGATTGTGCTTTTATCTCTTAAATTCTTTACAAACTTATTTTCCAACTCTTTCTGATAGTCACTTATAACTACACCTCTTACGTCCTTTAGTAATTGATCTTTTGCCTCTGTAATGGCTGTAACGTCATAAACTATAAAGTTATCTCCGTCTTCTATTAATTCACTCACTCCTTTAGATAGGTGCTGTCCTTCTGGTAACTCGTCTTCAGTTAGAACTCTAGTAGATAAGAGTACAGGAGTATCATTCTTATTATTTAAAGATAATACGGCTTTTTCTGGCGTAATGCCTTTAGAAAGACTATTTCTATATTTTTTTGCTAAACTCTTGCTTTTTGTAGTACATACTGTAGTCTCATAAGTCTTTATACTTCTATAGTCTTCCTTATTTCTTAAGAAGAATTCTTGTAGACCTATGCTATCTTGCTGCGCTTTTTTCCAGATATTAGTTTCTAGTAAATCAAATAACAATAAACCTTCTTTGTATTCTTTTAATATATCACTAAAACCTTGATCCTCCTCTTCTAGGTGCTCCAGATGATAGTTTTTAAGTACAGCACTCACAAAAGATTGAACTCCCTCTTTTACAAACTGATCTCTGTATCTGTAAGTCTTACGTGAATAAGACGCCAGTAAATAGTCGGCTACCATTTTATAACTGTATGTAGCTTTCTTTTTTCCTAAAGTAAATGCCACATTACTTAATGCCGGTTCATTATTAAGAACAATCTTAGTTTCAGAATATTTCTCTGGGAAGATACTTTCTAAGTATGGCTGCAAGCCTTCGTCAAGAACTACATTGTATTTATTTCTCAACTTATTATCTAACTTATCTGATATTACTTGTGCTCTCACATCTCTTGTTACTTTATTAGTAAGTGCAACTCGAGCATCCATATAGGTAGGTACTGGGGTTTTAGATAACAATTTTAAAATATGCCATCCAAATTCAGTTTTAAAAGGCTGCGAAATAGCACCAATATTTTCAAGTGAAAATGCTGTTTTTTCAAAAGCAGCACTACTCAATTGCCCTTGCTCAAACTCTTCTAGTTTTCCTCCCTTTTTATAGGACGCCCTATCGTCACTATAATTAAGTGCTACTGTCTCAAAAGAAGAGCCTTCACCTAATAGCTTCGACACCTCATTAATTCTTTCCTCTGGGATAATAGTACTATCACTTTGATTTAAAGCAACCATAATGTGGGCAACTTGTACTTTCCCCTTTGACTTGCGAGCGGCAATAGGCTGAACGATATGATATCCAAAACTTGTTCTAAAAGGCTTAGAAACCTCATTAATTGCGGTATTATAGGCAGCATTCTCAAACGGATACACCATTTTAAAGGCTTTGAACCATCCTAGGTTACCTCCGTTCTTTTTGGCAGATGGATCTTCACTTATCGCTCTTGCTACTTTTTCAAAGTTTTCACCATTAATTATACGTTCCCTCGCTTGAGCAATGCTTCGGTACGCCACTAATGTATCATTAGGTGAAGCATCAGGGCTCACCCGCACAAGAATGTGACGTGCATTAAGCTCATTTACAGTTCTATCATAAGCTTCTTTTACAAGCTCTTCTGTTACCTTAACGTCGTTGAGATAGCTTTTTGCAAGTTGTGCACGATAAGCAGATAATTCATCTTGATAAGACTTTTTATTATTAAGTCCCAATCTGTAGGCTTCTTGGACTTTAAGTTTGTAATCTATAAAAAGCTCTAAATAATCTTCTGGAGCATTAGACTCATCTTCTTTTATGAGTTCGCTATTTTTCTCATAAACCCTCGTAAACTCTTCACTATTAATAACTTCATTATTTATTGTAAGAAGAATATCTTTTTGAGCGTGAGCAAACAAAAATCCACAAAGGAAAATAAGCAATAAAAAAAGGTGCTTCATAGTGTATTAAGTATGTGCAAAAATAAGTATTATGGACTGTTGTACCATAGCAACGAGATTATAGAATATTTAGTACCTACTGAGCTAGGTAGAAAATATATGCTATATTTTTGCTAGAAATTAAATCATATTATGTCTACAGAAGAACGACTTAAACTAATCTGGGATTTTAGAGGTCCAGACGCACATAAAATTGCATTACATCACGAGATTCACTTAAAGGAGTATGCAGCTGCACAGGCATTAAATACGCCTATAACAGGCACTCAACAAGTTACAGAAGATCACAGCATTGCATTTTTAGTTGTAGATAGAGAGGCGATGAAGCCCGTAAGAGATGCACTTAAGCCTCACCGCGGGCAGCTATTTACTTAAAACTTACCACTTGGCACAGATATTGTCTTCTATCACATATATTTGCACGCGCAAATGATAATCTTAATAAATACTATACAATGAAAAAAATCGTACTTGGAATGTTTGTAGTGCTATTTACAGCAACAGCTTTTGCTCAAAGCAAAGTAGGAACTGTAGATGCCGACTTTATCCTAACAAAAATGCCTGAGCTTACAGGAGCAAATGAAAAAGTAAAAGCTTACAATCTTGATCTTGAAACGCAAATGAAAGCAAAGATTCAAGACTATGAGGCTAAGGTAAAATTATACCAAAGCGGTCAAGCAACTTTTACAGATGCAGACAAGAAAACTAAACAAGGAGAAATCATTGCTCTTGAAGAAGATATCTCAAAATTTCGTCAGAATGGTGCACAGCTTTTACAATTAAAGCAATCTGAAGTTGTACAACCACTTTACAAGAAAATAGGAGAAATGGTAACTGTAGTAGCAAAAGAACAAGGTTACTCACACATTCTTACTATAGGTAACAATAACAACTTTGCATATGCAGACCCTGCAGCAGATATTACAATGGCTGTTCTTGCAAAACTAGGAATCACTGTAGAAGAGTAATCTTCCACTATATTTTATAAAAAAGCCGCTTCTACTAGATAGAAGCGGCTTTTTTATGTGATTACTTGTCAAGTATACTCTTAATGTCTGGCTTAAAATAATTAGGCCCCTTAAGCACTTTTCCATCTTCACGATAGATAGGCTTACCATCTGCTCCTAGTTTACTCATATTAGAACGCTGTATTTCATTAAAGACTTCTTCAATTTTATCTTGCATCCCATGCTCGATGATCGTTCCACATAATATGTAAAGCATATCCCCTAGGGCATCTGCAACCTCTACTAGGTCACCAGCGTTTGCAGCTTCTAGGTATTCTTCATTTTCCTCTTTCATGAGGTTAAAGCGTAGCTCATTTTTCGATAGCGGGAGATTTGCAGTAGGTTTATCTTTTCTATCAAGACCATAAGTGTCATGAAATAATGTTACGGCGGCTATTTTATTTTTCATAAAGGATTTTGTTTTGTTACGCTTTCGCGAAAGCGTACTCAGTCGTATTTTTACAACTCCTAAAATACTTTAAATGTTTAGCACTGGTCAGATTATATTTGTTGTTTTTTTTATTGTGGCTTTCATACTTCTTATGGTATGGAGTTATAGAAAGGATTTATCCCTTCACAAAAAGCAATACAAAGGAAGTAAGTGGGTGCTGGTAGGTTTTATGGGGTTTATCGCTCTACTTGTGATAATTAAACTCGTA
Source organism: uncultured Dokdonia sp. (assembly GCA_913060645.1). Taxonomy (GTDB): domain Bacteria; phylum Bacteroidota; class Bacteroidia; order Flavobacteriales; family Flavobacteriaceae; genus Dokdonia. The sequence goes on from CAJXSW010000092.1 coordinate 4,526, forward strand.
CTGAAGCCTTAATAACATCACTGCAGTATAACATGCTGTAAGAAACTATTATAAAATATAAAAGCCCGCATATAGCGGGCTTTTATATTTTAAAGTGACAAGTGTTATGCCTTAAACAATGGTCTGTGCCCCATCATCTCGTTTACACTTGCTGCAACGTTTGCAAGTACTTCATCATTATCGTGATGCTGTATTGCTTTATCTATAAAGTTTGCAATCTCATGCATATCACCTTCTACAAGACCACGAGTGGTCACTGCAGCTGTACCTATACGTATACCAGAAGTAACAAATGGTGACTTATCATCAAATGGTACCATGTTTTTATTTACTGTAATATCTGCTTTTCCTAGTGCTTCTTCGGCTGCTTTACCTGTTACATTTTTATTGCGCAGGTCTATAAGCATCATGTGGTTATCTGTACCTCCAGAGATAATATCATAACCTTTAAGTACAAGTGCATCTGCAAGCATTGTTGCATTTTTCTTAACCTGTACCATATAATGTAAAAACTCATCTGTAAGTGCTTCTCCAAAGGCGATTGCCTTTGCTCCTATCACATGCATTAATGGTCCTCCCTGGTTCCCTGGAAAAATACCGCTATCTAATAATGAAGACATCATTCTTAGATTTCCATTCTTTAATTTGATTCCAAAAGGATTTTCAAAATCCTTCCCCATCATGATCATTCCACCGCGAGGTCCTCTTAACGTTTTATGCGTCGTAGTAGTTACCACGTGACAGTGTGGGATAGGATCTGCAATGATTCCTTTTGCAATAAGCCCTGCTGGGTGAGCAACATCTGCTAGAAGGATTGCTCCTACTGAGTCTGCAATTTCGCGAAAGCGTTTATAATCTATCTCACGAGAATAAGCAGAAGCTCCAGCGATAATCATCTTAGGCTGTTCCTTTGTTGCTATCTCTTGAATTTTATCATAATTAAGTAGTCCCGTCTCCTTCTCTACTCCATAAAAAACTGGATTGTATAAACGTCCAGAAAAGTTTACTGGAGATCCATGAGTAAGGTGACCACCGTGTGCAAGATCAAAACCTAAAAATTTATCTCCTGGCTTCAAACAAGCATGAAACACTGCTGTGTTAGCTTGTGATCCAGAGTGTGGTTGTACGTTTGCATATTCCGCTCCAAAGAGTTCCTTTGCGCGCTCTATAGCAAGTGTCTCCACCTCGTCTACTACTTCACAACCACCGTAATATCTTTTTCCCGGGTATCCTTCGGCATATTTGTTAGTTAACACAGAACCTGCAGCTTCCATTACTTGGTCACTTACAAAGTTCTCTGAAGCAATAAGTTCAAGTCCGTTTAATTGGCGTTCTTTTTCTTCTTGGATTAGGTCAAAAATGGCAGTATCACGTTGCATAGTAAAATTGTTTGTTAAAGTGATACAAAAATACTACAAAGACTTTTTAAGAATGCTATAAATCCTATATTTGAAGAGAGAATTACAAACAACTTATCAAAATATAGACAATGCCACTATCTGCTAACGATCCCTCTAGAAAAACTTGGCTCGAAACGCCAAAAAATACAGATTTCCCAATACAGAATATTCCTTTTGGTGTATTCTTAACGCGTGATGACGTTATTACAATAGGGACGCGTATAGGAGATTATGCAATAGATCTTGGTGCTTTACACCAGTTAGGTTACTTTGAAGGTATCCCACTTACAGATGATATCTTTTTACAAGACACGCTCAATGATTTTATTGCAGATGGTCGTAAAACGTGGAGACTAGTACGTAACCGTATTGCCGAAATTTTTGAGGAATCTAACGATTCCTTACGTGGTAACCAGAAAGATCGTGATGTTGTGATTTTTAAAATGGAAGAAGTTGAGATGCAATTACCTGTACAGATAGGTGATTATACAGACTTCTACTCAAGTATAGAACACGCTACAAACGTAGGAACAATGTTCCGCGGTGAGGAGAATGCTTTGATGCCTAACTGGCTGCACTTACCTGTTGCTTATCACGGTAGAAGTTCTTCTGTAATACCATCAGGAATTCCGGTACACCGTCCTAACGGTCAGAAATTACCTAACGGAGCTACAGAGCCTATATTTGGCCCATCAAGACTAGTAGATTTTGAACTAGAGATGGCTTTTATTACTACAGATGCAAACATTTTAGGTGAATCTATCACCACTGCAGATGCCGAAGAAAATATTTTTGGACTTGTACTCTTTAATGACTGGAGTGCTCGTGATATTCAAAAATGGGAATATGTGCCACTAGGACCATTTCTTGCAAAAAACTTTGCCTCTTCAATCTCGCCATGGATCGTTACTCTTGACGCACTTGAGCCTTTCCGTGTAGAAAGCCCTAAGCCTAAAAAAGAGCTACTTCCTTACTTACAATATGAAGGAAAGAAAAGTTTTGATATTAATCTTGAAGTAGCATTACAACCAGAAGGAAAGAAAGAGACTACGGTTTGTAAATCTAACTTTAAGTATATGTACTGGAACATGAGCCAGCAACTCGCACACCATACTGTAAATGGATGTCCTGTAAATGCTGGAGATATGATGGGAAGTGGTACACTTTCTGGAAAAACACCAGATTCTTACGGATCTATGCTCGAGTTATCATGGAGAGGAGAAAAGCCTATCAAACTTGAAGAAGGTGGTGATCGTAAGTTTATTGAAGATAATGACACTGTAATTATACGTGGTTACTCAAAAACAAAGGATTATCCACGCATAGGTTTTGGCGAGGTTTCGACAAAATTACTTCCTGTATTTGAACCTAAAACTAAATAGTGAAGCGTATATAAATGATTAAAACGATTGCTTTATACTTAGTCATGTTGCTAGCGGTAGCCTTTTATGCTAGCGCCTTTTACTTAGGCTATTTACTTCTTACACTTATTTTTGGTAACCTTATAAGTATCGTTATCATCTTAAGTTGTGCCACATGGTATTTCGTGAGAGACTTTAGAAAGAAAAGAAGAGCAAGATTACTTTAATGTATAGTATCACGCTTTCGCGAAAGCGTAAAAAACAAAGAAAAGGTTAGCTATACAGCTAGCCTTTTTTGATTATACCTAGTACTGAAAACCCGACAAGCAAGTATAGCTACCACCTCTTATAGCAGAGAGTTCTTGAATAACGATAATATTCTTATTGCCAAAATAAAAGTTAAATAGCTTATGCATTATGTTATTTACCAAATCCTTAACTATCTCAAGAAGGAAAACCGTATAGATTTGAATTTATAACTAACTTTATAATTCATTCATCATGAAGCAATTAATCACTTTATCATTACTATTATTCTGTGCTACTATATTTGCACAAGAACAGTTTGAAAATTCAAATTTTTCAGAATTAAAATTAAACGGGCTCTCTACAGCCTTAGGTACAATCGAGGTAGAATTTGAAAGAACAATTAATGAAAACTCTTCTTTTGGGACGTCATTATTTACCACTTTTAATGACTCCGGCGCAGCTTTTTCATATGATTATGACAGCGGAATCACCGGTTTTTATAGACGCTATTTAAGCAAGAAATATGCCAGCGGACTTTTTGTCGAAGGGTTTACAATGTTTCACAGTACCAAAATCCTTGAGCCTAATACTACACCAGATACAGATAATAATCTACTTCTAGGTTTAGGCGCAGGTTACAAGTGGATTTCAAAAGAAGGAATCATTTTACAAGCAAATTTTGGAATGGGAAGAAACGTTTTTGAAACCAATCAAGATAAAGTGAGTGGTAGAGCGGGAATCAGTATAGGCTATCGTTTTAAGTAATATGACTAGAAAAAGATACTTGTAGAAAGTGTCTCTATGTTAGATGTACACTATTCACTCTATAATAGCATGCCGCGAGTATCAACTTTATAGTATCACGCTTTCGCGAAAGCGTAAAAAACAAAGAAAAGGTTAGCTATACAGCTAGCCTTTTTTTTATAAAGTCTTATTTTTAAAGATTTACAGACAAGTATAGCAATCACCTCCTAAAGCAAAGAGTTGTTGTATTTCGGTAGCGTTTAGTGTGTTTTTATACACTCTAAGATCATCTACATGACCTAGGAAATTTTGGCCAAGTGTATATTCATTTAATGCGGCATTTCCTATATCAAGCGTGGAGTTAATTACCTCATTACGCAGGATACCGTCTCTGTAAAGTTTTACAGTATTTGTAGCATCTACGGTAATTGCTAGATGATGCCAGTCTGTATTCATCCAGTCTACATCTACTTCGTTGCTCCAGTCCTCATCTATAATTTCAAAACTATCTGTAAAAAATACTGGTGTATTAAGTGTAGACACACCCACGGCAAATCCTTCTTGACTTGCATCTGTACCCTTCTGAAATATAATTTCCAAATCTCCAGAGCTTGTGTTTTGCATTTTAAACCAGACACTTATAGAATACTCATCTCCTTGTACAATACTATTTTCTCCAGTAACAGGTATTGTAAATGAATCCTGATTAAAACTAATGGCGCAGTGATCTGATCCATCCCTGTCTACAACACATTCATTTACAGCAGCACTGTTTACATAACCAGTTATAAGCTCTACGGGATACTCTGATAAAGGCATATAAATCACAAGATCATTAAGATAATCTTGCGGATTACTACAACAATCTACAACAGTAAGATTGATAAAAATAATTTTAAACTCACTAGCATCACTTAAAAGTGTAGCTCTTACCCATAGCTGTTCTGGACTAGTAGTTGTCGTATAATTAGTAGGATTTGATATTGCGTTTGTTTGATTGCTAGCATCTTCTTGAGTGCGGTAGTAAGCGATGTCCACTTCTGAGGTGTCACAACCTAAAAGTGTTTCTGTAAGATCAAAAGTAGCCTCTCCATCTTGGCCATTATCACACACGTTAAGTACGGCACTTACAAAACAATCTAATGGCTCTTGAAAGCAATTTCTTTGAAGTGTCATCACATCATCACCTTTCTCCAGTAATAATGTCTCTTCATCACATTGTGTTACCGTCCAGTTACCTCCTACTTGTGAATTTAAGATAGGCAGATTAAAAAAGCTAAGTCTAACACCAGAGGCAGTTGTAGCAGTACTCCATCCAGCCTCTGCGATTACATTTACGTCAAAATACAAGAGGTAATTATTTGCGCCAAAAGAAAATACATAATTACTAAGCGTATCTTCATTATTGTAAGAAGTTATCTGCCAGTAACAATTCATGAGAAAATCATTTACTTCACTCTCTAAACATACATCTTCCTCAAAATGATAGGTGTCATCTTCCTCGCAACTCGAAGAAGCTTCTACCAGCGCAGATGATAACGTACTATGGCTTAACATCTCCTCTGTAGTATTATCATGAGCTCTCATGACAATAGGAAAATTTACAGCCGCCACAAGATTAGTTTCTTGCATGGTATTCACAAATGATAATAACTCTCTATCGCTTTGTACACTCACTACATTTGTGACCGTAAATACTGGATCAAAAGTGCTAAAACCGAAAGGATATACAAAATCGACACATTCTATATCTGGGTCATTTTGGGTAGTTTGTCCACAAGTTTCTACAAGTTCATTGAAGGCTATCTGCGATGCAACCACAACCTGCTCATGTGTAGACGTTATCACTGTGATAGGAAAATCAATGGTGTAATCGTCTGCATTTCCTTGTTGCTCAAAGTGAGCTGCTACCGTTTCAAAATCGTCCGTGTGGTTTACTACAATATCTGCATTATTTATAGTGACAGTAACTGGTAGTACAAGTTCTAAGCAAGATGCTCTATCAATAATATCATCATGAGACCCATCATTAAGAGCAACATTATACATTAATTGCATTAACTGTGCGCTGGCGTTATCCTCTATCCCTCCTTGAATTGAGTTTTCCTCGATAAGATCATCTTGACAACCTATTGTCATACACAATAGTGCCAGCAACAATAGTCGCTGTAAATGTCTTAAAAATGAGGATGATATGGTTTGCATATTTTTTAACGTACTGCAATAATAAAACAACTTTAAAGAAAAAACTCCTACCCCTTTTAAGTTATTATTTACATTTCTCTATTATTGCACTCAATGAAGAAAGAAGATAACAAAGGTGTTTGCCATGAGACTATATATAATAGAGTCTTTAAAGCGCATTCTAAAAATCTCTTTAATTTTCTTTATTACAAATTTGGGAACGACTATAATCCCGAAGATAAAGTACAAGAGGCATTTATCAAGCTCTGGGAAAACTGTGCAAAAGTTTCTGAAGAGAAAGCAAAAAGCTATCTATTTACCATCGCAAACAATCTCACACTTAATGCCTACGCACACCAGAAGGTGGTATTAAAATTCAAAAAAAATACCCCTAAAGGCTATACAAATGAGACTCCAGAATTTGTACTTGAAGAACAAGAGTACCAACAAAAACTTGAACGAGCGATTGCAAATCTCACAGAGGCGCAGCGTACAGCTTTCTTACTTAACCGCTTAGAAGGAAAAAAACACAAAGAAATCGCAGCGCTCTTAGGTATATCTACAAAGGCAGTAGAAAAAAGAATTTATGGAGCTTTAAAAAAATTAAAAGTAGAAATCACAGAGCTCAGGTAGGAAAAGAAACAACAACCTTGTTACATATATAGTAACGCTATGGAAAAAGAACAATTAATACGTAAATGGCTCGATAATGAGCTTACCGAGAGTGAACTTCAAGCATTTAAAAACCTTGAAGAGTACGATCAATACACGCGTATTTCTGACACCATCAAACATCTAGAGATTCCTACTTATCATGTAGATGAGCAACTTGAGGCGTTGCATGCACGTATAGATACTAAGAAATCCAAAGTGATTTCGCTAAAACCTTTTTTACGTATCGCAGCAGTACTTGTCCTATTTGTAGGGGTTTACTATGCGGTATCACTGAGATCTACTAGTACCAACCATTACACACAAATTGCTCAAAAAGAAACCATCACATTACCCGATAACTCCACAGTGATGCTCAACGCAATGTCTTCTATTTCTTATGATGAAGATACTTGGGAGGCGCAGCGCAATGTATCTCTAGAAGGAGAAGCCTATTTTAAAGTAGCAAAGGGAACTACATTTAATGTTCAAACTACAAATGGAACGGTAACGGTTTTAGGCACGCAGTTTAATATTAAAAATAGAGACGAATACTTTGACGTAGTATGTTATGAAGGTTCTGTAAAAGTAACAACCGCAGCACAAGAAGTAATATTAAAAGCGGGAGACCGCTTTCGCGAAAGCGTACTTATAACAGGAACTACAATCGCGAATACTCCAAAATCACCTTCTTGGAATCACAATGAAAGCTCCTTTGAAAAAACTCCTTTAAGAGAAGTAATTGCAGAATTAGAAAGACAATATCAAGTACAAGTTGATGTAGACGAAGTATTTGCTCAAGAGCTTTACACGGGAACATTTACACACGACAATATAGATACTGTCTCTTATACACATCTGACGCTGCCGACGAAGAGGATAGTGTAGAT
>CAJXSW010000093.1 GCA_913060645.1 uncultured Dokdonia sp.
CTATAGCCGAACTTAAAGCCGAAATCCAAAAAGCACTTGACAAAGGTGTGATGGACACGGATCCTTTTGAAGGATTTAAAGTGGGCGATATGAGTGAGGAGAATTATGAGCTTGTAGATCTCCATAAAAATATTGTAGATAAAATTACGCTAGTCTCAGATAGTGGGCAGCCTATGATGCGTGAGGCAGACCTTATAGATGTATGGTTTGACTCTGGATCTATGCCGTATGCACAATGGCACTACCCTTTTGAAAATAAAGAACTTGTAGAAGACACTTGGCGCAAGGCAGATTTTATAGCCGAAGGCGTAGATCAAACTCGTGGATGGTTTTATACATTGCACGCTATTGCAACGATGATCTTTGACGATGTTGCTTATAAAAATGTAGTTTCTAACGGACTTGTACTTGACAAGAATGGGCAAAAGATGTCTAAGCGTCTTGGTAATGCGACAGATCCTTTTGAGACCTTAGAAAAATACGGACCAGATGCAACTCGCTGGTATATGATTTCTAACGCAAACCCTTGGGATAACCTCAAGTTTGATTTAGAAGGAATTGAAGAGGTAAAGCGCAAGTTCTTTGGGACGCTTTACAACACATATAACTTCTTTGCGCTGTATGCAAATCTTGATAATTTCGCTTTCGCGGAAGCGGAAATAGCACTTTCTCAACGTCCAGAAATAGACAGATGGATACTATCAGAACTACACAGTCTTATAGCAGAAGTAGATAAGTTTTATGCCGAATATGAGCCTACCAAAGCAACAAGGGCGATAGACACTTTTGTACAAGAAAACTTGTCTAACTGGTTTGTAAGATTAAGTAGAAGACGTTTTTGGAAAGGTGAATATGCAACAGATAAAATCTCTGCATACCAAACATTATATACCTGTCTTGAGACTGTAGCAAAGCTTAGCGCTCCTGTTGCACCATTCTTTATGGAAAAACTCTATAAAGACTTAAATGCAGCTACTGGAAGAGAAGATTTTGAAAGCATACACCTTGCAGAATTCCCCGTGAGTGATGCAACTTATATAGATGCTGCTCTTGAGCATAAAATGCAAAAAGCACAAATAGTAAGCTCACTAACACTCTCATTAAGAGCAAAAGAGAAGATCAAAGTACGCCAACCTTTACAGCGCATTATGATCCCTGTGCTTAATGAAAATGATAAAAATGAAATCCTTGCCGTGGCAGATTTGATTAAATCTGAGGTAAATGTTAAGGAGATTGAGCTTATTTCTGACGATTCTGGGATATTAGTGAAGCAAATTAAGCCAAATTTTAAGGTATTAGGACCTCGTTTTGGGAAAGACATGAAGCTCATTGCTAGCAAGATAAACTCACTACAAGCTGAGGATATTGCAAAAATTGAGCAAGATGGTGAATTAACCGTCGAAATTAATGGAGAAAATACTATTTTGCAGGCTGGAGACGTTGAGATAACATCGCAAGACATTGAAGGGTGGCTAGTTGCAAGTAATGCTGGAGTAACAGTAGCTCTAGATGTTACGATAAGTGAAGAGCTCAAAAAAGAAGGTGTGGCACGAGAATTGGTTAACCGTATACAGAATCTCCGTAAGGACTCTGGATTTGAAGTGACAGATCGTATCCATATACAGCTACAAGAAGAGCCGTCAATTGCTCAGACAGTACTGACGAACGCAGACTATATTAAAGCAGAAACACTAGCAGACTCTCTAGAACTAGTACCTACATTAAGTGATGGACTGGAGATTGCATTTGACGACATAACAACATTTTTATCCATTTCAAAACACTAGTAATGGCAGACGATATACAAGAAAGGTTTAATGATGCGCAACTTGAGGAATTCAAGCAGCTCATTCTTAAAAAGATAGATAAAGCACAACACGATCTTGAGCTTATCAAAAGTGCTTATCTCAATGATGGAGATAATGGTACAGACGACACCTCTCCACAATTCAAATCTTTTGAGGAAGGTAGTGCAACCATGAGTAAAGAGGCAAACAGTGCTCTTGCCATACGTCAAGAAAAATTTATACGTGATCTTAAAAATGCACTTACACGCATACAGAACAAGACTTACGGGATTTGTCGTGTGACTGGTAAACTTATTAATCCAGAGCGATTAAAGTTAGTACCGCACGCTACATTGAGTATTGAGGCTAAGAATATGCAGGCGTAAGTACTTTCTTAGATTAAAATTACAAAGTACTCCATTCTCTAAAGGATGTTATAAAAAAGCGCTCTCTGAGCGCTTTTAATTTTTACAAAGTTTTTATAATGAGAATATCTCTCGCTTTATTTCTTACCTTATTTACTACTGCTATGGTTGCCCAAAAACGACTGTCGCAAACCTATGATCCTGCGAGTATAAAAGAATTATATATTAACAGTAATGAGATTTTTGAGATTACAATTACCGCTGCAGATACTGATCAAATTACCGTGCATACAATTATAGACGGAGAAATATTTGCATCTACTTTGCTAAACACTACTATCGCCAAAAACGTGCTTAAAATTACAACGGGCAAGACACCAGATTACGAGCCTTTTAATGATAAACTCTCTGCGCATAAAGTGATGGCTATTGAGCTTGAAATAACTGTTCCTGTGGGACTAGATGTATCTGTATATAGCACGCTTGCAGGTGTAGATACGCAAGGAACCTTCGGGCAAGTACACATGGATTTGGGAAGAGGACACTTTAAGGGAGAAGGATTCCGCTTTCGCGAAAGCGCAACTATAAACACCATCTCTGGAAGTATCTATCTTGATACTGATAAAGCAAAGGTCACTGCACAATCTCGTAACGGTATTATCGTTATATCGCCAGAAATCCCACTAGGATCACCTATAACGCTAGAAAGTATACATGGTGATATCACGATAGTAAAATCGTTGTGAATAACCTATTTTTGTCCCTTGTCAAAAAATAATTATGTCTCTTAAGAAAGTCGCCCTTATTGTTTTCCTAATTTTATTAGTAGATCAGGTATTGAAGGTTTATATAAAAACTAACTTTTACTTACGTGAGAGTATACAGGTTTTTGGTTTAGACTGGTTTCAAATCTTTTTTGTTGAAAATCAAGGAGCTGCATGGGGAGTAGAGTTGCCTGGTAGATATGGTAAGATTACCCTATCACTTTTTAGACTAATTATAGCGCCTGTAATTGGGTACTACTTATACAAATCTGCAGTAAATAACGCACCTAAGCTTCTTGTGATTGCACTATCGCTCGTCTTTGCTGGAGCAGTAGGTAATATTATAGATTCGCTTATCTATGGATCTATTTTTAGCGAGAGTACAACGAGTCAGATTGCAACTTTTATGCCTGATGGTGGTGGATATGCAGACCCTCTCTTTGGGAAGGTGGTAGACATGCTCTATTTCCCGTTTATTCAGGATGCAATGTGGCCAGAATGGGTTCCATTTTTAGGTGGTAAAACATTTACTTTCTTTAATGCTATCTTCAACATAGCAGATATGGCAATAAGCACTGGAGTAGGAATACTGCTTGTATTTAATAAAAGAGTATTTCCTCAGGACGAGAAAGATAATAAGATTGAAGCTTAAGCCACTTCCTTTTTAAAGACCGCTGCTAGATCGTCAAGGCCAATAGGTTTTACTAAGAAGTCCTTTACTAGGTTAAATTCTTGAGATCGCTTTATATCAACAGGATTTATAGAGGAGCTTACAATATATAGCGTGCTATTTTTAAGTGCTGGAAAGTTGTACTTGCTGAGCTCTTCTAGAAACTTCCAACCATCCATTACCGGCATGTTGAGATCCAGCAGGATTATTTGCGGGATAGCTTGTTCCTCCTTATGTAAGAATGTTTTGACGAAGTAATCAAGAGCTTGTTCGCCATTTTTAAAAACGATAAGATTTTTTGCAAGTTTACGTATGTCTATCACCTTTGTGATTAAACTTACATACATCTCATCGTCGTCAATTATACATGCTATTTCTATCGGATATTCCGCCATTGTTAATGATGTGTGCTGGTTTATTATAACGTTACTATAAATTTTGATCCCTTACCTACTTTACTCTCTACGTTGATTTCTCCACCCATTGCCTCTACTTCATTACGAGTGAGAAACAAGCCAAGACCCAAGGCATCATCATTACCGTGAAAAGTTTTATAGATTTTAAAAAGCTCTCCTCCATGCTTCTCTAAGTCTATGCCTAATCCGTTGTCTTTTACTAGAAGGTGTACTTTTCCATTCTCCTCATAGGTATATAAAGAGATTTCTGGATCACGCTCTGGATGCTTATATCGTATTGCATTTGTAATTAAGTTTTGTAAAATACTTTCTAGATACGCTTCGATGTATGGAATCTCCTCTACTTCTGAGAAATCTGTATACATCACGACCTTATTTTCTCTAATTGTTTGCGATAATCCAGCGACTACTCGCTTGTATACCTCATCAATTACAACGCTATCTCTAGTTTTACTAGCTACGCTATGTACGCTTACTATTTTATTAAGATGTTTTAAGGTGATATCTAGACTCTTTCCAATTTTTGTAAAATTCTGAAGTAATTCGTTTTGGTCTGCACTTAGGTTTGAGGTTTCAAATAGCGCCGCAGACATTTGTAAGTTTCCAACTTGGGATCTCAAATTATGAGAAATAATATGAGCAAAATCGTATAGCCTTGAGTTGTGTCCTTGTATTAACCTAAAAGACTGCTCTAACTGTTCTTCACGAAGCTTCTCCTCATGAATATTTTGAAAAACCCCACGTATACCTATAATCTCCCTATCATTATCCCTAAGAGGACGTCCACTTGCTTTTGCCCAGAATATTTCTCCATCATAGGTTCTCATCTTTACATGAGTAGAAAAAGATTTTCCTTGAGCACAATCAAAAAAGAGTGCTGTGGCTTTATCCATATGCTCCTCTGCATAAAAATTAAAACCAGTATTTAATGTGGGCTTATAGTCTTTAGGTACGTTAAGAATATTTCTTGCTTGCTCATCAAAGAAGCTCTTTTTATTCTTAAAATCGACACTCCATCCTCCTGCTCCCGTAAGTTCAGAAATCTGTCTATAGTAGAAATTATCCATCGAAAAATAATCGGAAGTGCTCGCTGTATTTTTTTCTACGGCAGCATTCTTTTTTCCCTTTAAAGACAATCTAGATAAATTCATCACTATAAGTTATATAGTGATGAATATACCATAATATTCATAATTTTTTAAAAACTATATATCTTTTTCGGTGAAATACAGCGATTTATACCGATGTCTTGTGTGTTTATGTCGATTAAATGCTCTTCTGGCTCAAAATAGCTAAGACCAATTTTTATAACATCTGGCTTGCATTGAGCAAGAAAACGGTCATAAAAACCTTTACCGTACCCTATACGATTACCCTGCTTATCATAAGCAAGAAGTGGGATAAATACAACATCAAGTTTAGACGCAGGTATTTCTATTCCGTCTTCAGGTTCTGGTATTCCGTAATCATTAACCACTATTTTAGTGCTGTCTGTGAGCAAATAATGAGATAGCGTATTTTCCTCAAAATTTGAGTTTGAGATGATAACATTCTTGTCTTTTCCTCCTAGAATGGAGAGTAGATACTGAGTGTCTATTTCGCGTAAGCGGTCTATTGGCAGGAAAATATGATAGTAATCATGATTCCATATATCCATGGAGAGCGCTTGATTTGCGATTTCTAAACTTCGCTCGTCGCGCTCATCTTGTGTAAGTGCAGCTCTTAAATCTTTATACTTTTTTCTAAGCTCCTGCTTGGTCATCATTAGGTATACGGTCTATAGATATATTAAAAATTGCGTCTCCTTGATAGACTAGCGATGCCTCGTTTACATTAATCACGTATCCTTCGTTTTTTGCCTTAACAACATGACGAAACTTACCGTACGGATCTGTGATTGTGGCTATATGCTGACCTACAGATAGCCGCTCACCACAACTCACTTTAGTATGTAATAATCCAGAATATTGCGCTCTGAGCCACTGGGTAGCATCTACCGTTACAGATTCTTTTAAAACTTCTGGAACCTCAAAATTAGCACTAAGCATTTCTAGATGGTCTAGTATTCTCATAGTTCCAAAAACTCCTAATCGTGCAATTTCCTTGTCACTTACTTTAGACTTCCCGCCCTCAAAAAGAATCACTGGTTTTCCCATTCTTGCACAAGTTGCTCTATATGATTTTGGTATCATTTTAGAATGAAGCGTAAATGGTGCGTTAAAGATAGATCCATACTTTAGAGATGTCTCATCTGAGGGTTCTATGCGTACTTGAGCAACATTAAATCTAGATGCTCCACCGGTGTGAAAATCCAAACATATATCGGCTACTGGTAATATTTTCTTTACAAATTGGTAAGCAAATCTACTCGCAAGAGATCCTCTTGGATTACCTGGGAATACACGATTGAGATCTCTTCCATCTGGAAACGTGCGTTTCATATCTAAAAATCCAAAGATATTTACCACCGGCACACAGATGATGGTTCCTCGCTTAGGCTTATTTATCTTTTTTGCGATGAGCTGGCGTACGATTTCAACTCCGTTAATTTCATCCCCGTGAATTCCAGAAGTAATTAAAATTACTGGACCAGGTTTTTTTGCTCGCTCTATGATGATGGGAACCTCTACAGAGGTGGCCGTATAAAGTTTTGCAATATTGAAATTTATAGTAGCGCTCTCACCAGGTATTACCTGTTTACCTAGTATTGTGAGGATGTTGTTTTCGTCTATTTTTGGCACAATCTCTTATATATTACGTTCAATATAGCGAATAATTGTTTTGGCAATATCCTTCCCTGTAGCTTTTTCAATCCCTTCTAAACCTGGAGATGAATTTACTTCTAGAATGAGTGGGCCGCGATCACTTTGCAGCATATCTACACCAGCTACTCCTAGCCCCATTGCTTTTGCTGCTTTTATAGCTGCATTTTCCTCTTCGTCTGTTAAGCTTATAATTTCTGCAGTTCCTCCTCTATGCAAATTAGAACGGAACTCTCCTTCTTTACCTTGGCGCTTCATAGCTCCTACAATCTGACCATCTACTACAAATGCTCTAATGTCTGCTCCTTTTGCTTCCTTGATATATTCTTGCACAATCACTCGGGCTTCGAGTCCATTAAAAGCTTCAATTACAGACTCAGCTGCATTTTTGGTCTCTGCGAGTACTACACCTAACCCTTGAGTTCCCTCAAGTAGTTTTATAATAAGAGGTGCTCCACCTACATGTGCAATCATCTCCTCCACATCTCGGGAGTAGTTTGTAAAAATGGTCTTAGGTAACCCTAGTTTTGATCTAGATAATACTTGTAAACTACGCAGTTTATCTCGACTTCTCACAAGTGCCTGAGAGGTTGTTGTGGTAAAAGCATCCATCATCTCAAATTGCCTCACCACTGCAGTACCATAAAACGTAATAGAAGCACCTATACGAGGTATAATTGCATCTGCTGTTTCAAGTGTGCGTCCTTTGTAAAAGACCGTAGGCTTTTTCTTTTCTATGATAAGGTCACATTTAAGAGGATCAATTACCTCAACGCTATGCCCTCTCTTTAATCCTACTTCTACAAGTCTAGATGTACTGTATAAATGCGGATTACGAGATAATATCTTTAGATTCATTGTTTTTAAGGTTGTAGGATACGTTTGTAAACTCAGTATCCACGATGAATTTTTTTGTTAGAAATTTCCTTCCTATCAGAACAGGAAACCTCATATCTTCTCTTGACGAGAGCGTTAATGATATCCTATAAGTCTTACTAAAGATAGTAATACTACTCTGGACTTGATATCTATATTGAGTTTCTCCATTACTACTTCGCACGATGGCAATATCATACTCCTCAAAAATCATTTCTTGACCATTATAGAGTGGATGTTCTTCATCAAAGAATGTGCACACTAGTTTGTTTTCCTTTTCAACAATACTGTGACAATGTATGGAAGAGGTGTAGGCACCCGTATCGATTTTAATATCAATATCGTAAAACCCTAGAACTGGAAAATCTGCTTTGTCAGTGCGACCTATAGTGCGTTTTGGCATAGTATGGCAAGGTATAAAATATGTACTTTCTTTATAAAGATTTTAATGCGATTTTTTATGCTTTCGCGAAAGCGTAATCCGCCTCATATATTATCTTTGAGTATGCCTGCTGCTCCAATAGAACTTCAACTCAAAACACTTCCTACAAGTCCGGGAATATATCAATACTACGATAAAAACGGAAAACTGCTTTACGTAGGAAAAGCAAAGAACTTAAAAAAACGAGTACTTTCCTATTTTAATAAAACCCTAGATAACGGCCGCATAAGGACGATGGTCAAAAAGATTCACGAGATGAAGCATATCGTGGTCGAGACCGAGACAGATGCGCTTCTTCTTGAAAACAGTCTTATAAAAGAATATCAGCCACGGTACAACGTACTGCTTAAAGATGATAAAAGCTACCCGTGGATTTGTATAAAAAATGAACGCTTCCCTAGGATTTTCCCTACGCGTAGACTCATTAAAGACGGTAGCGAGTATTATGGTCCATACACGAGTATGAAAACAGTGCGCACGCTACTAGACTTGATCAAAAGTTTATATAAGCTTCGCACTTGTAATTATGACCTTTCTAAGGATAAGATAGACGCTGGGAAGTATAAAGTGTGCCTTGAATATCATCTAGGCAACTGCGAAGGCCCTTGTGAAGACAAGCAGTCAGAAAAAGAATATCATGAGCACATAGAACACATACGGCAGATTGTAAAAGGGGATTTTAAAGATTCTCTAGCTCGCTTTCGCGAAAAAATGAGGGAGCACGCTGCTGCCATGGAATTTGAAGATGCACAACGCATTAAAGAAAAGCTTGACATCCTTGAAGGGTACCAATCTAAAAGTACGGTGGTTAATCCTAAGATAAGCGATGTTGATGTATTCTCCATTATAAGCGATGAGGGGTATGGGTATGTAAACTTCTTACAGATATCACACGGTGCCATTATTAAGTCTCATACGCTAGAACTCAAGAAGCAACTAGACGAGACCGATAAAGAATTACTAGAACTCGGTATTATTGAGATTCAGCAACGTTTTGACCATAACTCAAAGGAAATCTATGTTCCCTTTGAAGTAGAGCTAGGTGATCAATATAAAATTACCGTGCCTAAACTAGGTGACAAAAAACGCATACTAGAACTCTCTGAACGTAATGCAAAGTATTACAGGATGGAACGTTTCAAGCAAACTAAAATAGTAGATCCAGACCGCCATACTAACCGCATCATGGCACAAATGAAGGCAGACCTAAGATTAACTGAGGAGCCTAGACATATAGAATGCTTTGACAACTCAAACATACAAGGTTCAAATCCTGTAGCCGCCTGCGTGGTTTTTAAGAATGGAAAGGCTAGCAAAAGTGATTATCGTAAATTTAATATCAAGACAGTAGAAGGTCCAGATGATTTTGCGAGCATGGAAGAAGTAGTTTATAGACGTTACAAACGACTACTAGCCGAAGATCAACCACTACCTCAACTCATAATCGTAGATGGTGGTAAGGGTCAATTATCTAGTGGTGTAAAGGCACTAGATGACTTAGGCTTGCGTGGCAAAATAGCAATTATAGGTATTGCAAAACGTCTAGAAGAATTATTTTATCCTGGTGACAGTATTCCATTATATCTCGACAAAAAGAGTGAGACCCTTAAAATTATACAACAATTACGTAATGAGGCGCACCGCTTTGGCATCACCTTTCACCGTAATCAACGTAGTAATGCAGCCCTAGGAACAGAACTTGACGCTATACGTGGTATAGGTGAAAAAACAATTGTAGATTTATTAAAACATTACCGCTCTGTTTCAAAAGTAAAAGTGGCAAGCAAAAAGAGTCTCACAGAGGTAATAGGACCATCAAAAGCAGCTATCATATATAATCACTACCACGTTAAAGAATGAAGTACTTCATACTAGTTATAGCCTTAATATTAAGCTTCTCTGCATTTGCGCAAGATGCACAAAAAGAGGATGTTAAAGTAGGTCTTGTACTTAGTGGTGGTGGTGCAAAAGGCTTTGCTCACATAGGCGTTCTTAAAGTTATAGAAGAAGCTGGTGTACGCATAGATTACATTGCCGGAACTAGTATGGGTGCTATTGTAGGAGGACTCTATGCTTCAGGGTATAATGCGGCAGAGTTAGATTCTATTTTTACTTCTGTAAATTTTAATAACATCATTCAAGATAATTTACCTCGTAAGGCAAAGACCTCTTATGAGCGTGACGATGCAGAGCGATATGTAGTATCACTACCGTTTGATCACCTTAAACTATCGCTTCCTAGCTCCTTAAGTAAAGGACAAAACACTTATAATTTACTGGCTAAAAATCTCGATCACATTTCGAATATTAATGATTTTAGTAAACTCCCGATACCCTTTTTCTGCATCGCTACAGATGTAGAAAAAGGAGAGCAAGTCATCTTGGACAAAGGTTATCTCCCTGAAGCGCTTGGCGCTAGTGGTGCATTACCTTCATTATTTAGTCCAGTACTCATAAACGGAAAACTCCTTATAGATGGAGGTGTTACAAATAACTATCCTGTAGAAGAGTTGCGCGCAAAAGGAATGGACATTATTATTGGTGTGGATGTACAAGATACACTGCGTGGTAGATCCAATCTCAAATCTGCATCTGAGGTGTTATTGCAAATCAACAACTATCGCACTGCAAAGGCGATGGAGGAAAAACGCACGCAAACAGATCTTTACATACGACCTTCTATTGATGCTTATTCTGTGGTTTCCTTTAATGATGGTAAAGTCATTATGGGCACAGGTCGCACTAAGGCGATGGAACAGTATGATGCACTTAAGGAAGTTGCTATGAGGCAAAAACCGCTTTCGCGAAAGCGCATAAAGCCTACTCCACAAGATTCATTACAAATTGCCGCAGTAAGTATTACAGGTAATGAGCAATATACCAGAGCTTACATTCTCGGAAAATTGAAACTTAAACCACCCATAACGGTATCATATGATGACTTTTACAATGGCATTAATAACCTCACAGCCACCGAAAACTTTAACAGAATAGGTCACAGGCTGCAGAAGGTAAATGATGAGTTTGTACTTCACATTGAGCTTAAGGAATCTAGTAGCACGCAATCATTGCGCCTAGCGTTACATTATGATGACCTTTTTCGCACTGCTGCACTCATTAATTTCACAAAAAAAGGAGTGCTTTTTAAAAATGATATTGCCTCTTTAGACTTTATTCTAGGAGACAATATTAGATACGATTTTGATTACTACATTGATAAAGGTTTTTACTGGAGTGTGGGAGTAAACTCTTCTTATACCTCTTTTGAACAAGGCGTAAGCGCTCGTCTTATTGAAGATTTACGCGACATATCTCTAGATGGCATTAACAGAGTGAGCCTTAATTATCAAGACTTAACAAACAGAATTTATATACAAACGCTACTAGCGAAGCAATTTACATTTGACATAGGTATACAGCATAAGTTTTTAGATATAGAAACAGAAACTGTTGTGTCCACTAATGAGGAAGAAACAGCTGTTATTTTTGAACGAAGTAACCTAGGAGGATTGTACTCTCAATTAAAATATGACTCTCTAGATAACAAGTACTTTCCTAACTCAGGAGTTCTTTTTGATGCAGACTTTGATTTATTTCTAGCCTCATCAGATTACAATAATGATTTTACAGAGTTTGGGGTTGCAAATGCACGTATTAAATATGCTGGTAGTATAGGTAATGTATTTACCGCTACTGTTGAGGCGGCAGGAGGCTTT
Organism: uncultured Dokdonia sp.; assembly: GCA_913060645.1. Classification (GTDB taxonomy): domain Bacteria; phylum Bacteroidota; class Bacteroidia; order Flavobacteriales; family Flavobacteriaceae; genus Dokdonia. The sequence goes on from CAJXSW010000093.1 coordinate 11,799, forward strand.
AAAGTAGGTGGAGCAGATAATAATTCTCTCGACTTTTTCTTAGGAGGTTATGGTGCAAAAAAAGTAAATAACATTGTTCCGTTTTTAGGGTATGATTACCTCAGTATTGCTGGAGATGGCTATGTAAAAGCTGTCTCTTATACACATCTGACGCTGCCGACGAAGAGGATAGTGTAG
>CAJXSW010000094.1 GCA_913060645.1 uncultured Dokdonia sp.
GGCAGCGTCAGATGTGTATAAGAGACAGGAGATGCAGTCTATTTCATACGAACTCTTAACAGCGATCGGTCAACGGGTAAAACGTGTCATTCTTCGATAAAGCGTGTTTCTTAAACTTTTGTTAAGTGGTTTGAGAAAAATAGTTACCTTCGATTCATATTAACCTAAAAAACAGACTTAACAATGTTAAAAGAATTTAAGGATTTCATCATGACGGGTAACGTCATTGACCTAGCAATAGCAGTAATACTTGCTGGAGCGATTGGACTTGTAGTAAAAGGATTTGTAGGAGATATCATGATGCCTATTATAGGACACTTTGCTGGAGGTGTAAACTTCTCAGATTTAAAAGTAGTTCTTGATGAAGCAGTAATGGTAGACGGAGCAGTATCTATTCCAGAAAATGCAATTATGTACGGAAACTGGATTAATGCAATCATTAACTTGATCATCGTTGGTTTTGTACTTTTCATGATTGTAAAAGCTTACAACAAAACTAAGAAGCCTGTTGTAGAAGAAGTAGCAGCAGATCCAGGACCATCTGAAATCGATTTGCTAAAAGAAATCAGAGATTCTCTTAAAAAATAATTACTCGTAGCTACCGCTACACTATTATATTCTAACTCAAACCACCTTGTTAATCTAGCAGGGTGGTTTTTTTATGTATTTAAAACAAAGTTTAATGTATTGTTATATATCTAACTAACTTTTAAGCATTCAACGGCTTATAAATCGTTAATGCGTGCTAACTTTGAAGTTCTATAAAGTTTTCGCAAAAGCGAAACGCATTTTTTAAACAACCTCTTTAAAACGATACTATGAAAGTAGCGGTAGTAGGAGCCACCGGGATGGTAGGCCAAGTGATGTTAAAAGTTCTTGCAGAACGTAATTTCCCAATTACAGAGTTAATCCCTGTAGCTTCAGAGCGCTCTGTAGGTAAAAAAGTTACTTATAAAGATAAGGAGTACACGATTCACTCTATGGAAGACGCCATTGCAGCAAAGCCGCAAATAGCAATCTTTTCTGCTGGAGGAGACACCTCAAAAGAGTTTGCGCCTAAGTTTGCAGAGGTGGGAACAACCGTGATAGACAACAGCTCTGCATGGAGAATGGATCCTACTAAGAAACTTATTGTTCCAGAAATTAACGCAACTTCTCTTACTAAGGAAGATAAGATTATTGCAAACCCTAACTGCTCTACGATACAAATGGTACTTGCAATGTCACCATTACATAGAGATTACGGTATCAAAAGGCTAGTAATTTCTACGTATCAATCTATTACAGGTACTGGAGTGAAAGCAGTGCAGCAATTAGAAAATGAATATGCAGATGAGAAGGGAGAAATGGCTTATCCTTACCCTATACATCGTAATGCAATACCGGCTTGTGACGTTTTTGATGATAACGGTTACACTAAAGAAGAGTTGAAGCTTGTAAATGAAACTCAGAAAATTTTAAATGATCGATCTATTGCGGTAACTGCAACTGCAGTACGTATTCCAGTGGTAGGTGGTCATAGTGAATCTGTAAATGTAGAGCTGCGTGCGCCTTTTGAAGAGAAGGATATTCGTAAGGTTCTTAATGAAACTTCTGGAGTAACGGTTCAAGATAATCCGGATACAAATACATACCCTATGCCTATTTATGCAGAGGGTAAAGATGATGTTTTTGTAGGTAGAATACGCCGTGATTACTCTCAAGAAAACACGCTTAATATGTGGATTGTATCAGACAACTTACGTAAAGGTGCAGCAACAAATGCGGTACAGATAGGAGAATATCTAGTAGCTAATGGCTTAGTGTAAATCCTACACTATTAAGAATATCTTTATTTAATACTATAAAAAGTCCTTCCTCGTGAGGGACTTTTTATATTTGTGTAAAACACAACTACTTTGAATAAAATAGATATCTCTACATGGAAGCGCCGTGCGCATTTTGAGTTTTTCTCACAATTTGAGGAGCCTTATTTCGGGATTACTTGGCAAGTAGATATGACGCTCGCAAAGCAGCGAGCAAAAGAGCAAGGAGTATCATTATTTATCTACTACCTCCACAAGTCGCTAGAAGCTGCGATGGCTATTGAGAATTTTAAATATCGCATTACATCTGATAATGAGGTGATTTTACTAAATACTATAAGTGCTAGTGCAACGCTCATGAGAGATAATGAAACCTTTGGTTTTAGTTATATTTCATATGATGCAGATATAACGGTTTTCACAAAGTCTGTGCAGAGTGAGGTTGAGCGCATCAAAAATACAGACGACCTTTTTCCGCCTATTAATACAGATGATGTGATGCATTGCTCTGCAATACCGTGGATGGATTTTTCATCTATTACGCACTCACGACTCTTTAAGGCAAAGGATAGCGTTCCGAAAATCTCTTACGGGCAGATTACAGAAAAATCATCTGGTACCTTTACAATGCCCGTTGCACTATACGTGCATCATGGCCTCATAGATGGTTTACATGTATCTCGATATAAGGATATGTTTCAGCAACTTCTAGATGGTAAAGAGTAGGTCTTTGTAATTAAGTGCTTTGTCTATCGTCTAAGGTTGTAATTAAAAAACAACCATAATGAAATTAGTACACACAATTATTCGCATAGGGCTAGGCTTAATGCTTCTTGTCTTTGGACTCAATAAATTTTTCTGGTTTATGCCAGATTTTGAATTTGGAGATAATGTAGGCGCAGCAAATCTTTTTCAAGCATTTACAGATAGTGGTTACATGTGGCCGTTAGTAGGAGGACTAGAAGTGATTGTAGGACTTCTCTTTATAACAAAGAAGATTTTTCCTGTGGCGTTACTCGCATTAATTCCTATTTCTGTAAATATTGTTCTTTTCCACGCAGTACTAGACCCACCTAACATTATGCCTGCACTTTTGGTAGCAGTTCTCAATGGGTATTTTATATATCGTAATTGGAATAATTACAGACATTTGTTTTCTTAGAAAATGCTTAATACTATATTTAACCCGCTCTTTTGAGTGGGTTTTTTTATGCTTTCGCGAAAGCGTAATAACTCGTATCTTGAATACGCAATCAAACACAACCCGTATTATGAAAAAATTGATTCTTCTCGCTCTTGCTACAACCGCTATTATAAGCTGTGATGATACGCCGGCGACACCAAAAAACACTATTGCTGTGAACTATACCGATACTAAAAAAGTAGATACTGTAGACACCTATTTTGGCACAGAAGTACAAGATCCTTACCGATGGCTGGAGGATGATCGTAGTGAGGAAACGATGGATTGGGTTGTACGTGAGAATAATACCACGCAAGATTACTTAAAGAATATTCCTTTTCGTGAAGAACTAAAGGAGCGCTTATCCACTTTGTGGAATTATGAAAAAGTAGGTTCGCCATTTAAAGAAGGTGATTATACGTACTTCTATAAAAACGACGGACTTCAAAATCAATATGTAATATATCGTTACAAAACGGGTGAAGATCCTAGTACAGCTACGGTATTTCTTGATCCAAACACCTTTGCCGAGGATGGTACTATCTCTTTAGGAGGAGCAAGCTTCTCTGAAGATGGTTCTATACTTGCCTACGCTATTTCTGAAGGAGGAAGTGACTGGCGTAAGATTCTTGTAATGGATACAGAGAAAAAAGAAATTATAGAAGACACGCTGGTTGATGTAAAATTCTCTGGAATGTCTTGGTATAAAAATGAAGGTTTTTACTACTCTAGTTATGATAAGCCTAAGGGCAGCGAATTATCGGCAAAGACTGATCAGCATAAATTGTACTATCATAAGTTGGGTACAGCACAGGCTACAGATAAGCTCATTTTTGGCGGGACAGCAGCAGAGAAGCATAGATATGTAGGTGGTGGAGTTACAGAGGATAACCGCTATTTGCTAGTAAGTGCGCGCAATTCTACCTCTGGAGGAAAGATGTTTATGAAAGACCTTACAAAGCCAGCTAGTGATTTTGTAACTGTATTAGATCACGAAGAATCTGATAGTTATGTGATGGAAAATATAGGGAGCAAGCTTTTTATAGCAACTAATCTTGATGCGCCTAATATGCGTGTTGTAACAGTAGATGCATCAAACCCTACTCCAGAAAACTGGGTAGATTTTATACCAGAAACAGAAAACGTATTAAGTCCAAGTACAGGAGGAGGTTCTTTCTTTGCTAGTTATATGGTGGATGCAGTTTCAAAAGTAAAACAGTATGATTATGAAGGTAAGCTTGTACGTGATGTTGAACTTCCGGGAGTAGGTACTGTAGGAGGTTTTGGAGCAGAGAAAGATGAGAAGGAGCTATACTTTAGCTTCTCAAATTATAAGACGCCAGGTAGTATTTATAAATATGACATCGCATCTGGAACTTCTGAGCTGTTTATCAAACCAGACATCGATTTTAATCCGGAAGCTTATGAGAGCAAGCAAGTGTTTTATAGCTCAAAGGACGGTACTAAAGTACCGATGATTATCACCTATAAAAAAGGAACAGAGCTTAATGGCAAGAACCCTACTATACTTTATGCTTATGGAGGGTTTAATATAAGCCTTACACCTAGCTTTAGCATTGCAAATGCGGTATGGATGGAACAAGGAGGAGTATATGCAGTGCCTAACTTACGTGGCGGTGGTGAGTATGGTAAAAAATGGCATGATGCAGGAACTAAAATGCAAAAGCAAAACGTTTTTGATGATTTTATTGCAGCAGCAGAGTATCTAATTGATAATAAATATACCTCAAAAGAATACTTAGCAATACGCGGTGGTTCTAACGGAGGTTTACTTGTAGGGGCTACAATGACACAACGTCCAGATCTTATGCAGGTAGCATTACCAGCGGTAGGAGTAATGGATATGTTGCGTTACCACACCTTTACAGCAGGTGCGGGATGGGCTTATGATTATGGTACTGCAGAAGATAGCAAAGAGATGTTTGACTATCTTAAAGGATACTCGCCAGTTCATAATGTAAAAGCCGGAACATCATATCCAGCAACTATGGTAACTACGGGAGATCATGATGATCGTGTAGTGCCAGCGCACTCTTTTAAGTTTGCTGCAGAGCTTCAAGAAAAACAAGCAGGAGATGCCCCAGTACTTATACGTATTGAGACAGACGCTGGTCACGGTGCTGGTACGCCGGTAGCAAAAACCATAGAGCAGTATGCAGATATCTTTGGCTTCACATTATACAATATGGGCTACGAGGTACTACCAGAAAAGGTAGGCAACGTGATGAAGAAGTAAGTAGCATAATTAGAATTAAACAGATTGATGATGAGCAAACCCACATTTGGCGTAATAGGAGGAGGTAGCTGGGCAACAGCGATTGTAAAGATGCTCTGTGAGAATCTTGACACCGTAGGTTGGTATATGCGTAGCAGCTATGCTTTAGAACATATAAAGCGTGAGCAGCATAACCCTAGTTATTTAAGTTCTGTCGAGTTTAAGCCAGAGCAGCTTATGCTGAGCAATGATATTAATGAGATTGTAGCATACTCAGATTATGTAATTTTTGCCGTTCCCTCAGCTTTTATAGGAGGTGAGCTTAAGAATCTTACGGTGTCGCTAAAAGATAAAGTCATAGTCTCTGCCATAAAAGGGATTATGCCTGAGAGTGGTAAACTCGTTGGCTCTCATTTTAATGAAGAGCACAATGTTGCTATTGAGAATATAGCGGTTATAGCGGGACCTTGTCATGCAGAAGAGGTTGCGCTAGAGCGACTTTCATACCTCACGATTGCATGTGCCGAAAAGGAAAATGCAAAAGTAATTGCAAAGCATTTATCAAGTGATTATATAAAATGTACCACGAGTGACGATATTATAGGTATCGAATATGCGGCTACACTCAAAAATATCTATGCCATTGCAGCAGGTATTGCACATGGTTTAGGCTATGGAGATAACTTCCAGGCGTTATTAATGAGTAATGCCATACGTGAGATAAAACGATATGTAAAGCGCGCTCATAAGATGAAGCGTGACATTAATGGGTCTGCTTATCTAGGAGATTTATTGGTGACGGGATATTCTGTTTTTAGTAGAAATAGAATGTTCGGTAATATGATAGGGAAGGGCTACACGGTAAAGAGTGCACAGATGGAAATGTCCATGGTAGCCGAAGGTTACTATGCTGCCAAAAGCGCTCTAGAACTCAATGAATCACGTGATAAAAAAGCACGTGTGCCTATTATAGAAGCGGTACACAGTATTCTTTATAAGGGGAAAGATCCAAAGAAGGTATTTAGTAAACTCACTGAAAAGCTTAACTAAAAAAAAGCATCCATTAAGGATGCTTTTTTAATTGAAATATATTTTGATTACGCTTTCGCGAAAGCGTAATAACCTACACTGCTAGTACACCATCCTTACCCATTACAGGTACTTTAACCGTATTGTCTTCTTTTATTGAGTTTGCTGGAAACTCAAAGCGTCTTTCATACATTTTATTGTCTAGAAAATAAGTGACAGAGTAGAAGTTGTCTAGTGTAAAGATATCTTCTTGCATGAATTCAATCTTAGCAAAACCCTTAGCAGGAAGTAGCTTGATTGTGTGACGCATGTGCGTAGTCATTTGCTTCTCATTATAGCCTTGCACGGTAAGAAGTACCATTTCAAGAGGCTCAAGATTATCGTTTATGATATAAGCATTCCAATCTTCTGTTTTAAACTCCTCGTGTAGCTCTTTTACAGCAGCTACGTAGACGTTTTTAACTTCTGGTATGATAATGTCTTTGCGCATATTTATAATCTGGTCAGACGCAGTAATGACTTATTTAATTAAGAAATAATTTACCTCTCGACTGCGATCGAGGGGACAGTGTGACTCTAAAAAGCAGATTTAAATTGTTCTAAGAAACGAGCATCGTTCTCACTAAGCATTCTAATGTCTGAGATTTGGTGTAATAATAATGCAATACGATCTATTCCCATCCCAAATGCAAAACCACTGTACTCTTTTGAGTCAATACCGCAATTTTCAAGGACATTAGGATCTACCATACCACAGCCCATAATCTCGAGCCATCCAGTTCCTTTGGTCATTTTATAATCTGTCTCCGTCTCAAGACCCCAGTACACATCCACTTCGGCACTAGGCTCTGTAAATGGGAAGTATGATGGACGTAAGCGTATCTTACTTTTACCAAACATTTCTGTAGTAAAGTGTTGCAGCGTCTGTTTAAGATCTGCAAAAGAGACGTCTTTGTCTATGTATAATCCTTCTACTTGGTGGAAGAAACAGTGTGAACGACCGCTTATAGCCTCATTTCGATATACACGACCTGGAGAGATCGTACGTATAGGTGGCTTGTTATTTTCCATATATCTCACCTGTACAGATGAGGTGTGAGTACGTAATAATACGTCTGGATCTGTTTGTATAAAAAATGTATCCTGCATATCACGAGCTGGGTGATATTCTGGAAGGTTTAAGGCAGTAAAGTTATGCCAGTCATCTTCTATTTCTGGACCTTCAGAAACGTTGAATCCTATGCGAGAGAAAATATCAATAATTTGATTTTTTACAATAGAGATAGGGTGGCGTGCTCCTATTTCAATAGGTTCACCTGGTCGTGATAAATCACCAGTGGCCGTAGCCTCTTCTGCTCCTTCTAGTTTTTCTTTAAGCTCGTTTACCTTTTCAAGGGCACTTGCTTTGAGGGTATTAATTACCTGTCCATACTCGCGCTTCATCTCATTAGGCACATTACGGAAGTCTGCCATAAAATCATTCACAAGTCCTTTCTTTCCAGAATACTTGATTCTGAATGCTTCAACCTCTTCTAAAGTTTCGGCTTTAAAGGCCTTTACTTTTTCAATGTGTTCTTTGATTTTATCTAACATAATACGTCTTTTAACCCTCTAAAAGGAAATGGCAAATTTAAGAATAAAATTGGGGTGTAGCAGTATAACAAAGCCGTAAAAGCAGTAAGATTATATAGTCGCTACCGTGTTTAGTTTTTAAGAGATTAAGCCTTTTTCAAGAAAGTATTGCACAATCGCATCTTTCATGAGTATTTGTTGTTCGCCAGCCTTTAGTGGTGGCAGTGCTTCTAGTACTTTATAGTGAGGCCATCCTTCTGGATCGTCATAATCATACTGATAATACCCAAAAGGTTCAAGCAAACGACAGATGGCAATATGCATCAAGTTCATTTTCTCGTCTTTTTTAAAAGTTTTATCCAGCTGTCCTAATTCTTGTATACCTATGAGGTAGATAATGCTATCTAAATCCATAGCGCCTTTATCACCATCTGCAAAACGGGTAGATAGTTTATCAACTACCGCCGCATATCGTTCTTTGAGTTGTTCGTCTCTAGCCATATATTTCTCTTCTGTACGTGAATTTCTTCACGCGGTTAAGCTTCAATAGATGAAAGCTTTTGGGTAATGCCATAAAATAGCATCTACACCAGTTTTAAGCTGCAAAAATACCACCATTAACTGAAATTACTATCTTTAGCGCATGAACACTATTGACATCATTTTTGGTATTATTTTAATACTAGGCGCTATTCAAGGGTTGCGCAAAGGACTATTTGTAGAGCTAGCATCTCTTGTAGGGCTTGTTGCTGGAATTTACGGAGCAATCCACTTTTCTCATTACGTAGGGGACTGGCTTGTAGAAAAAACAGCATGGAGCGAGCAAATCATTAACCTCACAGCCTTTGCGGCGACTTTTATCATTATTGTACTTGTGGTCTCTCTTGCAGGAAAATTACTTACCAAAGTGGCAAATTTTGCAATGCTTGGTATTGTAAACAAGATAGTAGGAGCAGCTTTTGCAGTACTTAAATTTGCTTTCTTGATAAGTGTGGTGCTTATGTTTATAGATGCTGCAGACCGTCAGATATCATTTATAGGTGATGATAAAAAAGAGCAATCGGTATTGTACCCCATTATTCAGCCACTCGCACCTGCACTTCTTCCTTCTATTCTTAAAAAGGCAAAGGATGAAGATATCTATAACCCAGATAAAGAAGAAGAGCCGACTGAAACAGGCGACTCTTCTAATATTTAAAAATGTAGATGGTTACGCTTTCGCGAAAGCGTAATTACACCCTATACCATCTATTTAATATCTATCTTTTACTTGCTTGTTAAGGGAGTTGATACATGCTTCAAAAGTATCGTAAACTTCTGTTTCTGGTATTAACTCAGGGATAATTTTAATACGTTCTAGCATATACTTAGGCTGTTTTCTTAGGCCTACAATATGCACATTAATTCCGCCCTGGTTAAGTTGGAGTATAGTATCCTCTATTGCATATACACCAGACTGATCTACATAAGGTACACGACCCATACGCAAGATAACGTCTGACGCAGTAGCAGGTATCTGCTTAGTTAGTGCAGAGAAATCACTCGTGTACCCAAAGAATAACGGACCACGAAGGTGCTTTATAAATACCTCCTCTTTAAGGTGATCTGGAAAAATAAGTTCATCACTCCATAAAACCTTATTCTTTTCGGCGGCGCGTAGGTCAAAAACTTTAGACTGTCTAGCGGTAAAGTCACCCATTTTTTTCATAAACATAAGGCACGATAGCACAAGCCCAATTCCTACTGCTGCCACTAGATCCCACACTACAGATAGCACGAGTACCACAAGCATTATAATAACTTCAGAACTTAGTTTGATAGGACCAAGTTTTATGTCTTTAGGAAGATTAGGGATTGCTTTTAACCCCTTGTAATCCATAACGCCGAGACCAACTGTAATTAAGATTCCAGCAAGTACAGCTGCGGGTATTTGTGAAGCTATAGGGCCTAAAGCAAGTAAAATAAATAGTAACAATACACCAGCAATCATACCTGATAGTTTAGTCTTACCACCCGAGTTGATATTGACTACCGTTCTTATTGTTGCTCCCGCTCCAGGAATCCCGCCAAAGAAGGAAGCAATCGTATTACCTATACCTTGACCTATAAGTTCCTTATTAGGTTTATGTCTAGTTTTCGTCATATTATCTGCCACAACAGATGTAAGCAGCGAATCTATTGCTCCAAGAAACGAAAGCGACAGTGCCGTGAGTATATATGGTGATATGATACTAAACTTAAAGTCTGTAATAATAGAAAGCTTAGGCACTGGAAATCCGCTCGGGATTTCTTGAATTGCTCTGTATTCAAAGGGCGCGACGTATGCAACTCCAGACACGACCAGTAGTGCAACAAGTGTACTAGGCACGACGGTTGTGATACGTTTAAAACCATAAATAATAAAGATAGTAGCAAGTGCGAGGGCAAGCTCTATCCAGTTTATGTTTTGCAAGGCACGTCCCATTACTTTAAAGGTGCCCACTACTCCAGAAGAGGATGCCTTTGCAAGTGTAATCGCTTCTTTGTATACATCTGTATCGTCTGTGAGTTTTGCTTTGCGTATAGTTTCTTCAAAATTTTCGAGAACTAAGAGACCTTTTCCTGCTTCATTCTCTAAAATTTTATTGAGCACAATCTCTTGCGCTTCTGGCTTAAAACTATCTACATAACTCTCATCTTGATTAGGGTAATAACCTACTGCAGGCAAGAGCTGTGTGATAAGAATCATAATGCCTATGGCGGTCATAAAACCAGATACAACAGGGTAGGGAATGTACTTGATGTATTTACCTATACCCATTACTCCTAACACTATCTGAAACAGTCCAGCGAGTAAAAAGACCGTAAGTATAGCAGGCAAAGCCTTCTCAACATCACCATCAAAAGTTGCAATAATACCTGCAATAACTACCATGCTTACTGCCGTCATAGGAGCTGTAGGTCCAGAGATTTGAGTAGGAGTACCTCCAAACAGCGCAGCAAAAAAAGCAATAAAAATAGCACCGTATAATCCGGCACTTGGACCTAGACCAGAAGATACACCAAAGGCTAGTGCGAGAGGTAAGGCTACAATACCTGCTGTAATTCCTCCAAAGGCATCGCCTTTAAGGTGTTTAAAGAAGTTTTTCATAATGGTTAGGTTGGTGTCAAAATAGAAAGTTAATTCATTGCATAAAAATAGGGTGGCTTCTTAACGGAACCACCCTACTAATTTAACATTTTAGTTTGTATCAAGCGTATGCTTTCGCGAAAGCGTTTTTACTACATGAAAGTTACTCTTCCATCAGTAATATCATACATAGCGCCTACAATTTTGATTTCACCATCTTTCTCCATGTCATTTAGAACAACACTTCTTGATCTAATATTGTCGATGGCGATTTTTACATTCTCACGAGATACTTCATCAACAAAATCTAAATTTGCCGAGGTTCTTAAAGCCTCATCTTTAGGCTCTTTTACAGCTGCTACGGCTGGCTCTATTTTATTGATAAGAGCAGTAAGATTACCTAATCTCACGTGATCACAAGCTCCTTTAATAGCTCCACAGCTTGTGTGTCCTAATACTACAAGAAGTTTAGTTCCTGCTACTTTACAAGCAAACTCCATACTTCCTAAGATATCTTCGTTAATGAAGTTTCCTGCGATACGCACGCTAAAAACATCTCCTAGCCCTTGATCAAACACAAGCTCTGCAGATACTCTAGAATCTATACAACTTAAGATTGTTGCAAAAGGATACTGCCCGTCAGAGGTGTCGTTTACCTGTTCAAGTAGATTACGATTAGCTTTTAAATTTTGCAAAAAACGCTGATTCCCTTCTTGCAAGAATTCTAATGCAGTATCAGGAGTCATTTTTGCTTGTGAAATTTTAGTATGTGCTTTCATAATTTATGCTGTTTTTGGTCTTAGTTTAAAGAATTCAATATAACTAGGTGGGTTCTCTACAATACCTGTCTCTTATACACATCTCCGAGCCCACGAGACGGACTCCTATC
>CAJXSW010000095.1 GCA_913060645.1 uncultured Dokdonia sp.
CCTCTACCCTCTTTCTTCTAGAAATCTTTGCTCGATTCTTTCCACATCTTTGATCATCTTACGTGTCCACTCGAGTTTTTTATCAAAAAGCTCTTGCTCAGAATATTGCCAAGACACGTTAGATTGCTTGAGCTTAGTCATAATATGCTGTATGGTTATTGCCGCAGAGACAGAAATATTAAGACTCTCTGTAAAACCCACCATAGGAATATAAATAAAGTCGTCTGCCATATCAAGCACCGTATCACTTAATCCCTCTGTCTCACGACCAAAGAATATCGCTGCCTTTTGAGTAATGTCAAAATTTTCTAGCGTATGAGCATCCTTGTGCGGGGAAGTTGCAATGATTTTATAGCCCTGACTTTTTAAGTGAGAGATACAGCTTTTTGCGCTGTTATGACGTTGCACATCTACCCATTTTTGAGCACCCATTGCAATCTCACGGTCTATACTTTTTACATTTACCTCTTCTATCACATGTAACTCTTGCACCCCAAAAGACTCACAGCTACGTATCACAGCGCTGGTGTTATGTAATTGATACACATCCTCCACCGCAACAGTAAAATGATTTGTACGCTCTTTAAGTACATTATCAAATAATTGAACACGTCTTTCTGTAAGAAATGATTGTAAGTATGCCAGAAGCTCTTGATCCATGATTGTTGTTTACACGCCAAAGATACTGTACTTTTAAAATGCAAAACAAACTAGAATGTCTAAACAAAATATAGTAGTCCTCTCTGGAGCAGGAATAAGTGCCGAAAGCGGACTAAAAACTTTTAGAGATGCAGAAGGTCTTTGGGAAGGTCACGATGTGATGGAAGTTGCTACTCCAGAAGGATGGCACAATAATCAAGAACTCGTTTTACGCTTCTATAATGACAGAAGAAGACAACTGCTAGAGGTCACACCTAATGCCGCACACAAAGACCTTGTACAACTAGAAGAGGATTATGATGTTACAATTATCACTCAAAATGTAGACGACTTGCATGAACGCGCAGGTAGCTCAAATGTGATACACCTGCACGGAGAGTTGCTCAAAGTGCGCAGTAGTAAAGATGAAAGCGATATAAAACCATGGACAACCGACTTAAAAAAAGGAGATCTATGTGCGCTAGGGTCTCAGCTAAGGCCTCATATCGTCTGGTTTGGCGAAGAGGTGCCACTTCTAGACAAAGCTGCAGAGCTTGTAAGTAAAGCAGATTTTATAATCATTGTAGGAACCTCCATGCAAGTATATCCAGCCGCTGGACTTATTGATTTTGCAAAAACTAGTGCTCAGATTTATTTTATAGATCCAAAACCCTCAATAGCACAGAGAGAACGTCTTACGATAGTTCCAGAAATAGCATCAACAGGTATAAAAAAGGTAGTTACCTCATTATTATATTGAGTCCAAACACTTAATAGATGACATTATCCGAACTTTATAATGAGCTAGCATATGTAAATCACTCACGTGAGAAGCGTGCGTACTACGCACAGTTAATCTTAAATGAGCCTGGTCTTATGGAGCTCGTTCTAGAAATTCTATTTATGGTAGATGACACTAGATCTCCCAAAGCTGGATGGATAGCAGAATTTGCAACCAAAGAAGATATCACAATCATTTTTCCACACCTTGAATTATTTACAACTAAAATGCATACTGTTTATCAAGATGCCGCACTGCGACCCGTGAGTAAAATCTGTGAAGAGCTTGCCATCTCCTATTTCAAAATAAAAAATCTACAAACGAGAGCTTCCCTAACCAAAATTCAAAGGGAGCGCATGGTCACTGCAGCTTTTGACTGGTTAATAACTGACCAAAGAGTCGCTGTCAAAGCATACTCAATGACGTCGCTATATTATCTAGGCACAGAATTTAATTGGATACATGAAGATTTACAACGTATTATGGAGGAAAACTACATGACGAGCAGTGCAGCATATAAAGCAAGATGCAAACACATTACCGCATGGATAAAGAGAGATCATAAGTACAAAAATTCTTAATATCTACATGATGAACAGAAATGAGGGTATATCTCAAATAATTATTGATATTTTCGCAGCTCTACTTTATGATGCAAAAACTACTTACTGCTACAATTGCCTTGCTATTTCTTATACAAGCAAATGCCCAAGATGTAAAACCCTACGAACTAGAAGCCAACTATTTTTATGGTAGCATCCTAAGGCATAATAAAGATGTATCCTCTCTCATTACTGGGCATCCGGAAGGAGTTATTCTGAGTTACAATAGAAAAACCTATGGTTTAAAGGAGTGGGAACGACTTTATAATTATCCAGACTGGGGATTCACCTTTGCATATCAAGACCTTAAAAATGAAAGCCTAGGAGACACCTACAATGCGCTGGCGCACTACAACTTTTATTTCTTGAACCGTAAACTCATGTTTAGAATAGGGCAAGGTATTGGCTACACCACAAATCCTTTTGACCTAGAAACTAATGTGGAGAACAATGCGTATGGTTCTCGTTTATTTAGCGCGACACTCGTGATGCTTAATTACAAACAAGCCATCACTCCTACACTATCATTTCAAACTGGTCTTACTTTTTTACACGGCTCTAATGGAAATTTACGAGCACCTAACACTAGCACAAACACACTAGCATTAAATGCTGGGATTATCTATAAAGATCAAGCCGTACCAGATTTTATCCCAAAGGGAGAAAAAGTATCTTACAAAGAGCCCATTCATTATAATATTGCCTTAAGCGCTGGACTCAATGAAAGTGATTTTATAGGTTTAGGCAGAGAGCCATTTGTAATAATCTCTGCCTATGCAGATAAGAGATTAAGCAAGAAAAGTACTGTTCTTGCTGGCGCAGAAGCTTTCTTTTCAAAATTCTTGGATAATGAAATTGAATTCTTATCTGTTGCTTTTCCTGGACGTGGTGTAACTGCAGATCAAGACTGGAAACGCGCAGGAGTATTTATTGGCCATGAGCTACACCTCAACAATACAGCATTAATAACACATGCGGGATATTACCTTTATTATCCGTATGATTTTGAAGGTAGATTTTATCAACGCGTAGGACTTAAACGCACCTTTGGCAAAAAGTACTTTGGTAGTGTGGCTGTAAAAACCCACGGAGCAAAAGCAGAGGCAATAGAATTTGGATTAGGGATACGATTATGAGTTTACAAAAACAAAAAATACATTTTTTATGTACGCTTTCGCGAAAGCGTAACCTCATACTACAACTTCTACTTGCTGTTCTGTTATTCTCTTGCGATACAGAAAATGCAAATGATTGCCTTCAAACCGATGGTGATATCATCACTTATGAAATTGAAGTACCTGTTTTTACTAAAATCCAAATGGAAGACGATATTCGGGTGCTCTTAAAGCAGGGAACAGAACAACAAGTAATTATTGAAACAGGAGAAAATCTTGTATCGGACTTAAATTTTGAAGTGATAGAAGAAACACTAGTACTACAAAATAATAATAGCTGTAATATTTTAAGAGAATATGGACGCACACTAGTGACTATAACGTCTCCAGACATTAATTTTATAAGACAGGCATCTTCTTTTGACATAGAAAGTGAAGGTATTCTCTCCTACCCAGCTCTCACATTATGGAGCAATACTAACCCAAATAGTCTTGACATAGACGACCCCAATAAAAGTGGTAATGTGTATTTAAATCTGGCTGTTCCACTCTTAAGAATATCTGCAAATGGATCAAGCAATTTTGTAATATCTGGGAGAGCAGATCAAATGAATATAAGTTTTAGTGACGAGCTCCCACAATTTGACGGAAGAGACTTCCTAGTAGATGATATACAATTTACACACACTAGCGCCGCTGCGATGGTATTTAACCCTATAAACAGTCTTAAAGGAACCATACGCGCCACGGGCGATGTAATTGTTGTAAACGAACCACCTTTAGTCGAGGTAGAAGTGCTATTTACGGGACAACTTATCTTTGAAGACTAAAAAGTATCTAATTGTAGAAAACATTGTATCTTTTAATCAGTAATAACAATAAACTTAAATAATGGTAAAAGCAAAATATCAAAACGTTCTTGACCTAGGAGAAAAACTTAACATCCAGAACGGAGATGTAAAAGAAGAAAACGGAGTACTTCACGTAACAGGTACTGCTACAAATCAGTATGAAAAAAATCAACTTTGGGATGCTATTAAAGCAGCTGGAGGAGAAAGTCCTAGTGATATAGTAGCCGATATTTCTGTTGCAGATACATCTGTATATGCAAAACACACAGTGGTAAGTGGCGACACTTTAGGAAAAATTGCAAAGCACTATTATGGTGATGCAATGAAGTACAAAGAGATTTTTGAAGCAAACAAAGACATCTTAAAAAACCCAGATGTTATACACCCAGATCAAAATCTTGTGATTCCAAATTTATAAGATAGCATCATTTTCTTATAGGTAATCACTCATAAAAAAAGCTCCCAATTTGGGAGCTTTTTTATTTTTAGTCTAAACTAAATAATTTATGTAATAAACTTTAAATCAATTAAATAGACTAGCTAATTAAAGTGATTATTTAATTGTATTTTTTAAGCTAATCCCGATAAGTAAGACCCATAAAGATCATTAAAACGCATACCTGTAGTAAGCTTATATTTTGATAGCTTCTTGTATTCTACAAGACCGAAGAGTATAAATTCTTTTAAGAAATACGTATCCTCTTTTGCCATTTCTGGTTGATATTTCTTGATCAAATCATCAAGAGGTGTGATACTATCTAGCATAAGTTCATATTCTTTATTGGTAAGCGTATCTTCTAGTTCAAAACCGCTTTGTTCAAAAAACCATGCTAGTACTTCTTCATAGGGATCTTTCTCATCATCCTTAGTTAGTTTTTCAATCTTAGGGAAATAGTCATCAAACAAAGAAGCTGTTGCATCGCCTATTAAAATTTTGGCAACCTCTCCTGCACCTTCTTGTTCCCCTTCATAAACAAGTTCTACCTTCCCTGTAATTGCAGGAACGATTCCTAGTAGATCTGAGTAACGTATCGTAGTAGTTTCATCTCCCGATAACAACATGCGGCGCTCTGCAGTACTCATCAGGTTTTGAAAAGCAGTAATACTCATTCTGGCACTTATCCCACTCTTTTCATCTATAAACTCACTTTCACGAGCAACAAAGCCTATTTCCTCAATTAAGTCTTTTACTAGATTAGGAACATGAACCTTTGTTTTCTGACGCTCGTCAAGATTTGCTTCTTGATCTGTTATGGCTCTTGCGATAGCTACTGTTTCTGGATAGTGAGTAAGTATTTGAGAACCTATACGGTCCTTAAGAGGTGTTACAATACTTCCTCTATTTGTATAATCTTCTGGATTTGCAGTAAATACAAACTGCATATCAAGAGGCAATCTCAGCTTAAATCCGCGTATTTGAATATCACCTTCTTGTAGGATGTTAAATAACGCTACCTGTATTCTAGCTTGTAAATCCGGTAATTCATTGATTACAAAAATTGATCTGTTTGCACGAGGAATCATCCCGTAGTGTATCACGCGATCATCTGCATAGCTCAGTTTTAAATTTGCTGCTTTTATTGGGTCTACGTCACCTACAATATCTGCAACTGTCACATCTGGCGTTGCTAACTTCTCTGCAAAGCGCTCAGAGCGATGAATCCATGTAATCGGAGTATCGCTACCTTTTTCATCAATAAGCTCTGTAGCGTATCTAGATATAGGATTAAGTGGATCATCATTAATTTCAGACCCGCCCACTATAGGCATCCATTCGTCAAGTAGGTTTACCATTTGACGTGCAAGACGTGTTTTGGCTTGTCCTCTTAGCCCTAGCAAGTTTATGTTATGCTTACTAAGAATAGCTCTCTCAAGCTCAGGAATAACAGTATGTTCATAACCGTGTATACCTTCAAATGTAGGCTTACCAGATTGTAATCTCTCTATCAAATGTTCTCGTAACTCATCCTTTATGCTACGAGATATCCATCCGGCTTCTTTAAGTTGTCCTAGTGTATTTATCGTTTCGTAATTCATAGTATTTCTTTATTTCCTTTATGTAATAGCTGCTTGTATGTATAGTCTACAGGCAACGGCATCTCCTTTGTAATAAGTGATTATTATAAAAGTTCTTACTTAATTCTCTTTTTTCTATTAGTCTCGTAGTCTTGAAAAATCATCTCACCTAACCCTTGCAGGCCTGTAAAAAATGCTTTTCCTTGATTTGCTTCTGTAAAATTATCTACAAACTGTTGTAAATAAGGATCATTTGCTATCATAAAAGTAGTGATAGGTATATGAAGCTTGCGTGCTTGTCTAGCCATACTGTAACACTTGTTTACAATATACTCGTCTAGTCCGTTAGGGTTTTTATAGTAACGACCATCCTTAAGTTTTAAACAAGATGGTTTACCGTCTGTAATATTAAATATCTGTTTATTTGAGTTGCGCTTGCGCCTCAAGATATCCATAGCAAGATTGAGACCTGCTACTGTGTTGGTGTGATAAGGACCAACTTGTAAATAGGGCAAATCTTTTATTTTAATAGGCCAGGCATCATTGCCATACACGATAATATCCAGAGAGTCCTTAGGATAACGTGTGGTAATAAGTTGTGCGAGTGCCATCGCGACTTTCTTTGCAGGAGTAATACGATCTTCACCATAAAGTATCATACTGTGAGAGATATCAATCATTAACACAGTACTCATTTGAGCTTTAAAATGCGTCTCCTCTACGATAAGGTCACTTTCGCGCAAGCTAAAGTCATCTGCTCCATTATTAATTTGCGCATTACGCAAACTTTCTGTCATAGATATACGCTCTAGCGGATCGCCAAAACGATACTCACGGTGATCGCCCGTGTGCTCATCACCTCTTCCATTTAATTTGGAACGGTGATTACCTTGAGAGCTTTTTTTAAGTTTACCGAAAATTTGATCAAGAGCACGCTTTCTTATGGCGCGTTCTGTCTTTTCTGTTATTGCGGTTCCACTGTTGCCATCGGGCTTGACTTCCTCACGTATGTAGCCTTTGTCTTTGAGTTCTTGAACAAAGTCATCAAGGGTGTAGTCCTCATTTGTAAGTTTATATTCTTTATCCAAGTCTTTAAGCCAATCCATAGCCTCGTCAAAGTCTCCAGAGGTATGTGTAATTAGTTCTTGGAAAATATCGAGCAACTGATCAAATAATGATTGTTGCGGAGCATCATAGGTTTTAAAGACAAACCCACTCCTTTCTTGTTGTCTTCTCATAGCTTTATAAAAATACTACCTAATGGTATAATAAAAAAGCACCTCGCTAGAGGTGCTTCATAAATCTTTCTTAAGAGATGTAATTATCCTTTTGGCATAATTACAGTGTCAATAGCGTGTATTACTCCGTTTGAAGCAGCTACATCTGTCATAATAATTGTAGACATTCCACCTTTTGCATCCTTAATCACAACATTTGCACCATCCATCATTAATGTGATTTTCTCTCCCATTACTGTGTTAGTTTCGAATGATCCGTTGTTTGCTTTGATAGCTTCTACTACATCACCAGCCATATATTTTCCAGCAACTACGTGATACGTTAAGATATCTGTAAGCGCTGCCTTATTTTCTGGCTTTACTAATGTTCCTACCGTTCCTTCTGGTAATTTGGCAAATGCATCGTTAGTAGGTGCAAATACGGTAAATGGTCCTGTGCTAGCAAGAGTCTCTACAAGTCCTGCAGCTTTTACTGCTGTTACCAGTGTAGTGAAGTTCTCATTTCCTACTGCTACATCTACAATAGTTCCTACTTCTTCTTTTACTGGTGCTTCAACTTCCATTGTTGCCTCAGCTACTTCGTTGTTTACTTCTGTAGTTTTCTCTTTTGTTCCTTCGGCACATGAAGCAAATAATAATCCTGCTCCTGCAACCATTAATAACATCTTTTTCATAATAATTGGTTTTTTGAATAATTAATTTGTTCAAAGATAATTTGATTTTGTTAGACAAAACATAATACTATCTCAATTCCTTGTTAATTGTATCACAATAAATTAGAGGTGCCATTTTACGCTTTCGCGAAAGCGTAATTCATAAATCCTCATAAATTTAACCTAAAATGGTGCTAATTAATCTTTTCTTAAGATACTCTCCTACGATGCTTCTCCTATTTTTGAAACAAACCAATCATTTAAAAAGAGCATATGATATATTCATTACTATTACAAAACGGAGAGACTCCAAAAGATCAAACTGGAGAAATCGACGTCAATCCAGCTACCATCATTGAGAAACTAGATAGTTGGGTAGATGGCTTTGTAAAAGCTTTACCTAACATAGTAATAGGTATCCTTGTTTTTATCGCGATGCTCTACATAGGGAGGTGGCTAGGAAAACTAGTAAAAAAGCTACTTAAGAACAAAGGGCGCCAAAACTTTGGAGACTTACTTGGCTCTTTTACACGATACCTCATTATACTTTTTGGAGTTGCAATTGCACTTACGATTATGGCTCCTAACCTTAGTCCAGCAGATCTTATTGCTAGTATGGGTGTATCATCTGTGGCTATTGGATTTGCTTTCCAAGATATTTTACAAAACTGGCTTGCTGGGATACTTATTCTATTAAGACAACCTTTTGAAATAGGTGATCAAATCGAAGTTAACGGTTATGAAGGTACTGTAGACGAGATTAGAACTAGAGCAACCATCATCACTACTTATGATGGACAACGCGTTGTTATCCCTAATAATACTGTTTATAATAACTCTGTAAAAGTAAAAACTGCTCATAAATTAATAAGATCACAGTATGACGTGGGTGTAGGTTATGATGAAGATTTTCTTGAGGCAATGAAAATTTTAAAAGAAACAGTAACACAGATTGAAGGTGTATCTTCTGAGAAGCCTGTAGAAACTTTGGTCTGGGATCAAGCAGATAGTTGGTTAACTATACGTGTAAGATGGTGGACTAAAAGTGATAGAGCAAGTGTAGTGCATGTATGGAGTGATGTTATACTCAAAACACAACAAGCTATGGACGATGCCGGAATAGATTTACCATTCCCTACCGTTGTAGAGGTTCAAAATGCACATGACTTGAGAGAGGCTAGAGAAGATTTAAAAGAAAACAGGGAATCACATAAAAGTAGTATGTCTCAAAAGACAAAAGAGAATAAAGAAGACAGCGGCAAAGAGAATATCTAAATAAGAAACATCACCATTAACTTTACAACCCTAGACTTATGTCTGGGGTTTATTTTTTTAAACAACCTATTCAATGATCTTGATAAATACAAACATCCATTAACATCCCTTTAAGAATTTCAAATTAGCTTTTCTTTAACTTTAGTCCCTTGACTGTAAAGTCACAAAGAATCAACCAAATAATATAAAATGAAACAACTCTTCTCTCTGTTGCTACTGTGCGTCTGTACGGTAGTTTCTGCCCAAAAACTTGACATGTCTTTATTAAAAGACATGCAACCACGTAACATAGGTCCAGGCGGTATGTCTGGTCGTGTGACTGCAATTGATGTCGTTACAGATAATCCAGATGTCATGTACGTAGGTACTGCTTCTGGAGGTTTATGGAAGTCTACCTCTGGCGGAATTAAATGGGATCCTATTTTTGAAAACGAGCTTACAGCATCTATAGGAGCTGTTGCGATACAACAATCTAATCCATCTGTGATATGGGTAGGTACGGGAGAAGGTAATCCTCGTAACTCTCTTAATGGTGGTTATGGCGTTTATAAATCTCTTGATGGTGGTAAGTCCTGGAAGTCTATGGGACTTGAGAAAACAAGACATATACACCGCGTAATTATAGATCCTACTAATCCAGATATCGTTTACGTAGGCGCTATAGGTTCTCCATGGGGTGAGCACCAAGAAAGAGGTATTTATAAAACAACAGATGGTGGTAAGACATGGAATAAGATCTTGTTTACAAACATAAAGTCTGGAGTTGCAGATATGGTTATGGACCCAACTAATCCTAACAAGCTTATTGTTGCCATGTGGGAACATAAGCGTGATCCATGGTTTTTTAAATCTGGTGGTGAAGGTTCTGGCATCTTTATGACTCATGATGGTGGTGCTACTTGGAAACAATTGAGTGATAAAGATGGTTTGCCTAAAGGCGAACTAGGACGTATAGGTTTATCTATCGCCCCAGGAAGCCCTAATGTGGTATATGCACTTGTAGAGGCAAAAAAGAATGCTCTATACCGTTCTAACGACGGTGGTTTTAACTGGAAGAAGATTAACGATAAGAGTGATATAGGGAACAGACCATTTTACTACAGTGATATTCACGTAGATCCTCAAAATGAGAATCGTGTTTTTTCTGTGTTTACATATGTAAATGTATCCGAAGATGGCGGAAAGAATTTTGACCAACTTATGGGAGCGTATGGAGTAGATAATGGAGTGCACCCAGATCACCATGCATGGTGGATTCATCCTAATAATGGGAAGTTCATGATGGACGGTAATGACGGCGGACTTAACATCACAAAAGATGGTGGTAAAACATGGCGTTTTATAGGAAACTTACCTGTAGCACAGTTCTATCATATTAATGTAGATAATGAGTTTCCTTATAATGTATATGGAGGAATGCAAGATAACGGCTCTTGGAGAGGTCCTGCTTATGTATGGAAAGCTCAAGGAATACGTAATGATTACTGGCAAGAAATTTCTTTTGGAGATGGTTTTGATGTAATTCCTGATCCAGATGATAGTCAGTTTGGGTGGACTATGAGTCAGCAGGGATCTGTGAGTCGCTATGATTGGAAAACTGGAAACAACTATGGTGTAAAACCTACACATCCAGATCCTGATGTATTTTTACGTTTTAATTGGAACTCAGCTATAAACATTGATCCTTTTGATAACAGCACTATCTATTTTGGAAGTCAGTTTGTACATAAATCTACAGATAAAGGACTTACGTGGGAAGTTATCTCTCCAGACCTAACCACAAACAATCCAGAGAAGCAAAAGCAATCAGAATCTGGTGGTCTTTCTATGGATGCCACAGGAGCAGAAAATCACACAACGATTCTAGTTATTGAGCCTTCGCCATTAGAAAAAGATATGTTTTGGGTAGGTACAGATGACGGTCGTGTGCATTACACTCAAAATGGTGGACAATCTTACACTGATGTGTCAAAAAGCCTAAAAGGTCTTCCAGAAGGAAGCTGGATTGTACAAATCAAGGCTAGTAATAAAAATAAAGGGGAAGCATTATTAGTAGCAAATGATTACCGTCGTTTCAACTATACTCCTTATGCATACAGAACTACAAACTATGGTAAATCATGGACTCGCATTGTAGATGAGAACGATGTGCAAAGTTATGCGCTTGCCATTATAGAGGATCCAGAAGAGAAAAACCTTCTCTTTTTAGGAACAGATGATGGTTTATATGTGTCTATAGACGCTGGTAATAACTGGCAAAAATGGACTAAAGGATTCCCTACTACTTCGGTTAAAGATTTAGTAATTCACCCTAGAGCTGTCTCTTATTCACATCTGACGCTGCCGACGAAGAGGATAGTGTAGATCTCGGTGGGCGCCGTATC
>CAJXSW010000096.1 GCA_913060645.1 uncultured Dokdonia sp.
ATGTGTATAAGAGACAGGTGTTGCTAGCTACCTTGCTGCACACTCTAACTAAATAATAAAGAAGCTATGATTCAAGAATTAGATCAAGATAACCTTAACCAGATTGTTGCAGATAATGATACTGTTATTGTACAGTACAGTGCAACATGGTGTGGTAACTGTCGTATTATGAAGCCTAAGTTCAAGAAACTAGCTTCAGAAAATGAAAATGTAAAATTTGTAATAGTAGATGCAGAGAAGAATCCAGAGTCACGTAAAATGGCAACGGTAGATAACCTTCCTACATTTGCAACGTTTACAAAAGGAGCATTTAAAAATCAAGTGCAAACTAACAAGTTTGACGTACTTAAAGATCTCGTAAATGAAGTTACCAGTAATTAAACACCTCGTAAGTTTTATAGAAGAAAATGATCAAGATTTTCTTATTGAGACTGTGGAGACTTTAGAAAACCTTACAGAAGTTCCTTCTCTTAAAGATGAAGAGCTAGACGTTATAGGTGAACTAATCTCAAATATGTATGGTGCGCTTGAAGTGCACAAAGAAATACAAAGCGGTACTGCAAAGAAAGAAGCTCTCAACGGCTTCATGCAACGAGTAATGGGATCTATAGACAATTAAGTCTACCGAGTACATAAGTTTTAAAATGCGATGTCTTACAGACATCGCATTTTTTTTTATACGTTCTTTAAAAGTTATCTTTAGAATAAAAATGAAAAAAGCACCTAACTGGATACTAGAACACCGAGACTCTTGGGAGTATAGAGGTCAGAAAAGACCACCATTTGCTATTGCTCCCACTCAGGGACAAGAATCTGTCTGGGATTACCCAAGACCACCAAAAATTACGATAGATCAAAGGCAAATTATTGTAAAGCACAAAGACACTGTTATCGCTGCTACTACAAGAGCTTTTAAAATTACTGAAACTGCTAGCCCACCCACATATTATATTCCGCAAGAGGATATAGATATGGAATTGCTTGAGCAGGTCGTTGGTAGTTCGCACTGCGAGTGGAAAGGAGCTGCGGCTTACTGGGATATCATACTACCATCTACTACATTTAAAAATGCTGCATGGAGTTATCCAGATCCTTATGAAGAATTTATAGACATAAGTAATAGTATCTCGTTTTACCCAGCGATTCTAGATTGCTATATAGATGACGAGAAAGTACGCCCACAACCCGGAGGTTTTTATGGAGGGTGGATTACTGATGAGATTGTAGGTCCCGTAAAAGGGGAAATACCAGAAGCATCCTTATAGATACACTCTATTTCTTAAAAATTTCTTTACCATACTTTTAATAAAATTGCTCTCGCATTTCTGTACTTTTACGTAACCAAAAAAAATAATATGGCAAATATAACTTTAGGCGGAAACGCTGCAACAACGATAGGAGAACTTCCAAAAGTAGGAACAACAGCTCCAGATTTTTCACTTTCAAAAAATGACATGTCTACTGCAAGTCTTGCAGACTTTAAAGGGAAGCGTGTGGTATTAAATATATTCCCATCGGTTGATACTGGTGTTTGTGCACAATCTCTACGCACGTTTAATGAGAAAATTTCAGGTGCAGAAAATACAGAAGTACTTTGTATTTCTCGTGACCTACCATTTGCGCAAGCACGTTTTTGTGCAGCTGAAGGTCTAGAAAATGTACATACACTCTCTGACTTTAAATCTGGTGATTTCGGAAAAAACTATGGGGTAACTATAGAAGGTGGAGCCTTTGAAGGTCTTCACTCAAGAGCTGTAGTCGTACTCGATGAAGCTGGAAAAGTAATTTATACTGAGCAAGTACCAGAAGTAGGTCAAGAACCTAACTATGAAGGTGCAATGAGCGCTCTTAAATAATATACATACCTTTAATGCTGAGTATATCACAGACTGATATACTCAGCATTTTTTTTAACTATACACCTCCACTCCATTGCCTATTAAATTTATTACTGGAAGACTTAAGGGAATGAAATACTCTCTTCAAGGAGGTATACAACTTATACGCTCTGAGGCTAGTATTCAAGTACAATTTGGCGTTGCTATCTTAATTACTATTGCTGGATTATACTACAACATCTCACGCACAGAATGGATTGCCCAAATATTATGCATAGGCCTCGTAATGACCGCCGAAGGTCTCAATACCGCCATAGAAGGCATTGCAGATTTTATACATCCAGACTTTCATGAGAAGATAGGTCGCATTAAAGATATTGCTGCGGGTGCCGTAGGTATCGCAGCGCTAGCGTCTGTGATTGTAGCTGGGATTATCTATATACCTCGCATTTTTTAAATGCCCTAGTAGAAATTAAGCGTCTTGCTTTCTAGATGTACACCAACTATATAAAGTTATTTTTTCTACAGAATTCACCTTACGCTTAGTGATTCTTTCTTGTTGATTTACAACTCAAAATAATTGCAGAAAATCTCCTTCTACAATTATCACTTCTACAACGCACCAAACCACCTATTTTTCCGTTTCAATATTGTACTTTTATCTCCCACCAAAAAACAACCTTGAACGCTTCTATGGCAAAAAAGAAATCCACGGCTAAAAAAACAAATACTAAGACTCCTAGAAAATCTATCTCCTTTAAATTGACGCGCCAGCAGCAAATCATTTTAGGATGCTTTTTATTCTTACTCGGTCTTGGCTTGCTGTTCTCTTTTATCTCATACTTATTTACCTGGAAGGTAGATCAAAGTCTTATTGCTACAGGAACTAGAGAAGACGAAGCCTCAAACTGGCTTTCTCTTGTGGGTGCACGCATAAGCCATTTCTATATTTACAAAGGTTTTGGTGTTCCAGCGCTCGCACTTTGCATTCTTACTTCGCTCACTGGAGTACATTACATTTTTGATTATGCAAAGACGTCATTAAAAAGATTTTGGTTTTGGGGAATATTGCTCATGCTTTGGCTAGCTGTATTTCTTGGATTTTTCCATAAAAAGAATGATATCCTTGGAGGTACCGTTGGTTATGAAATCAATGACTTCTTACAAGATTATTTGGGTCTTGCAGGAGCAATCATCGTGATGGCTTTTCTAGCGATTGTCTATCTAGTTGTTCGTTTAAAACTTACACCAGAACGTATATCCACTTTTATAAACAAACAACGTAGTGATCTCGCTGGTGAGTTTTCAGAAGATGAAAAGGAGCCTATTATTGTAGATAACTCCTCTACTTACGAAGCCGAAGAGTTTTTAAAAGGAACTAAAGTTGAGGATGAGACCGCTTTCGCGAAAGCGGAAACCACCACCCCTACTAAGCCATCTACCTTTGAACAAAACGTTCAAGATTTACAACCTACACTAACCAAAAAAGAAGCGGAACCTACAAGCAGCTTCCAAGTAACACAAGCTCCAGAGGAAGAAGTTGTCGTACCTGTGGAAGAAGTTGCTGTAGAGGTAGAAAAACCAATTGAAGAGGAAGAACTCACAGATAACTTAAGCTCAAAACTAGTTGCAGATTTTGGCGAATTTGACCCTACCTTAGAACTTGCAAAATTTAAGTTCCCTCCTATCGATCTATTAAAAGATTATACAAACGGACAAGGAATTACTATTAATCAAGCAGAGCTTGAAGAAAATAAAAATCGAATTGTTGAGACGCTTAACAACTATAAAATAGGCATCTCAAACATTAAAGCAACCGTAGGACCTACGGTGACATTATATGAGATTGTTCCTGAGGCTGGGGTTCGTATTTCAAAAATCAAGAATCTTGAAGATGATATTGCACTATCGCTAAGTGCACTAGGTATACGTATTATTGCCCCTATCCCTGGACGTGGTACGATAGGTATTGAGGTGCCTAATAAGAATCCGCGTATTGTGAGTATGCGCTCTGCGGTGGCTAGTAAGAAATTCCAAGAAGCAGAAATGGAGCTACCACTTACACTAGGTAAAACCATTTCAAACGAAACTTTTGTGGTAGACCTTGCCAAAATGCCTCACCTACTCATGGCAGGTGCAACTGGACAAGGTAAATCTGTTGGTCTTAACGCAATCCTAACTTCGCTACTGTACAAAAAACACCCTGCCGAAGTTAAATTTGTACTGGTAGATCCTAAAAAAGTGGAGCTTACTTTATTTAACAAGATAGAACGTCACTATCTCGCAAAACTTCCAGATACAGACGAAGCCATTATCACAGATAATTCTAAGGTGATTAACACACTTAACTCTCTATGTATAGAGATGGATAACCGTTATGACTTGCTTAAGGATGCAATGTGTCGTAACATTAAGGAATACAACGTTAAGTTTAAGGCACGTAAGCTCAATCCAGAAAATGGACATAAGTTCTTACCTTATATTATACTAGTAGTAGACGAGTTTGCAGATCTTATTATGACTTCTGGAAAGGAAGTAGAAACACCAATAGCAAGGCTTGCACAGCTTGCTCGTGCCATTGGTATTCACTTAATCATTGCAACACAACGTCCTTCTGTGAACGTGATTACGGGTATTATTAAAGCTAACTTCCCAGCTCGTATCGCTTTTAGAGTAACTTCAAAAATAGATAGCCGCACGATTCTAGACACCTCTGGTGCAGACCAACTTATAGGTCGTGGTGACATGTTGTACACACAAGGTAATGACGTGGTGCGTATACAGTGTGCCTTTGTTGACACTCCAGAAGTAGAACGTATTGTAGATTATATAGGAAATCAAAAAGCATATCCAGACGCTCATTTGTTGCCAGAATATGTAGGTGAAGAGAGTGGCACAAGTCTTGATATAGATGCTTCAGATAGGGATGCCCTCTTTCGCGATGCTGCCGAAGTATTGGTCATTGCACAGCAAGGAAGTGCTTCTCTATTACAACGTAAATTAAAACTAGGATACAATAGAGCTGGAAGAATCATAGATCAACTAGAAGCTGCAGGTGTGGTAGGTCCTTTTGAAGGAAGTAAAGCACGTCAAGTACTAGTTCAAGATATGGCTGGACTGGATCAACTCCTAAATAATGACTAAATAGAAATGAAAAAGAAACTTATTTTTTGGCTGGCTCCTATACTTTTTAAGAAAGTATTAGTTCCTGTCGCAGTAAAAGGTTACCGTAAATTTGCAAAACGTGCAATGCCTGTGGTATTGTTGTTATTTATGACCGCTTTCGCGAAAGCGCAAACCGCACAAACTCTACTTAAAGAGGTAGACACCAAGGTAAAAAGCTATGACAACATCGCTATTGATTTTAAATATGCCTTAAGTAATGAAGCCGAAGGTGTAAATCAAGAGACTAAAGGAAACGTAGTAATGGCTGGTAACAACTACAAGCTATCTCTTATGGGGACTACGCAATTATTTGATGGAAAGAACGTTTATACTATTGTTCCTGAAGATGAGGAAATCACCATTAGTGCAATGAGTGATCAAGATGAAAATGCAATCACACCTTCAAAAATGCTATCCTTCTTTAATGAAGGTTATACTCAGAAGATGGACATTGTACAAAAAGTAAACGGTAGAGAAATACAGTTTGTAAAGCTTACTCCTATGGACTCTAATAGTGACGTAAAATATACGTTACTTGGTGTAGATGCACAGACTAAGCATATTCACAAGCTTATTATCACACAAAAGAATGGTACTAAAGTGACTATTACTGTAAATTCATTTAAGCCTAATCAACCTTTGGCAAAGAATGTATTTGTTTTTGATAAAACGAAGTACGCAGATTATTACATCAATAAATTATAATAGTATAATACTAGTAGCAAGGGCGCAGACTTCTTATTTTTGTTTGCGCCCTCAGCTTTTTACATGAAAATACTAGACCGATATATTCTTTTTACGTTCGTAAGAACATTCCTGAGCATCTTCACTATTTTGATGTTCATTTTTGTTTTACAAAGTGTCTGGTTATATATACAAGAACTAGCGGGTAGAGACCTTGACTTTGATGTCATAATAAAGTTCTTACTTTTTGCGATGCCTAGTCTTGTAACGCTTGTACTTCCACTATCGGTTCTTCTTACAAGTATCATGACCTTCGGTAACTTTGCCGAAAACTATGAGTTTGCAGCAATGAAATCTACAGGTATCTCACTACAACGCGCGATGAAAAGTGTGATTTACTTTGTGATTTTTCTTGCGATATCTTCCTTTCTATTTGCAAATCATGTAATCCCTGCTTCTCAAATTGAGTTCAGAAATTTACGTAGAAACATAGGAAAACTTAAACCTGCCATGCTTATACGCAGTGGGCAGTTTAATGAGATTACAGAAGATTTTAATATGCGTGTGGCTGAGAAATATGGCGATAGAGATCAATATCTCAGAGACATTGTAATTCATCAAGCCGAAAAAGGAAGACTAGGCAACTATACCGTTATTATCGCTTCTGAAGGTGAACTCATAAGTTCCATAGACTCCCCTACACTTTCCTTAAAACTTACGGACGGTAATTACTATACCGAAGTTCAAAAGAAAGATTATAAAGAACGCAAGAAAGAACCTTTTGCAAAGAGTTATTTTGAGACATACACACTTAATATTGACTTGAGTGAGCTAGATGCTGTTGACCTAGACGATAAGGATATCAATAACAGCTACCAGATGATGAATATTGTCTTACTAGACTCTAGCATCACAGAGCTATCAAAGCGTTATGTGGAAGATAGAACTACCTTTAGCGACAAGTATATACACAAAGCAAATTTAACATCACTAGACTCTCTATATTCTGGAGTTACTGCTCAAGATAAGGTGGTCAAAGACACGCTGCTAGATAATTATGAAGTAAAAGATCGTGTGCGTATACTAGAAATTGCAAAGTCTAATTTAAACAACACTGTCGCAGATCTTGAGAATCGAAAGAACAAACTCAAAGTAGATGTAAAGCGGCTGAGCAAATTTGAAATTTCTCTGCACGAAAAGTACGTGTTAGGGTTTAGCTGTATTCTACTCTTCTTTGTAGGAGCTCCTCTAGGCGCTATCATTCGTAAAGGAGGATTAGGACTTCCCATTGTAATTGGTGTCGTTCTATTTCTCACATTCCACTTTATAGGAATCTTTGCAAAAAACAGTTCAGAAAACAACTCTATAAGCCCATTTTTTGCTAGTTGGCTCAGTACATTTATATTGTTACCACTAGGTGTTTACCTTACTTATAGAGCAACTACAGACCAAGGAATCTTTGACGTAGATATTATTCCTAAGCCTATTAAAAGATTATTTGCTAAAAAGAAGGAAGAGACCATCATCACTCCTACAGTAGATAAATCATACGTTCTCACGGAAGATGAGATACAATTATTAGACTCCTTTTCTTCTAATCAACTTAAGGACGTAGTAAAAAATTACAAAGATCTAGGGTACTCTAACGATATGCGTTTAGCCGCCATAGACAGACTTGATCAATTGGGCATCACTATAGAACACCTAAGAGTTCAAGGATATTATCAAGACAGCAAATAACTTTTTGCACTTAAAACTTACACATAAAACAAAGGTGTTCCCGTATCTTTGTACAAAATATCACCTATGCAAAAGACAGCATCTACAAGCATCCAACTACATACTATTGAAGAAGCCATTGAAGACATTAAAAATGGTAAAGTAATCATTGTAGTAGATGATGAGGATCGTGAGAATGAAGGAGATTTTCTAGCCGCTGCAGAAGCAGTGACACCAGAAATGATCAATTTTATGGCTACTCATGGTCGCGGTCTTATATGCACGCCTATTACAGAAGATCGTTGTGAAGAGTTACATCTCAACATGATGGTAACGAGTAATACAGATCCTATGGAGACCGCTTTCACCGTTTCTGTAGACCTCAAAGGCAATGGAGTTACAACTGGAATATCTGCCTCAGATAGATCAAAGACAGTACAAGCACTAATAAACCCAAATACAAAACCTTACGATTTAAGTAGACCAGGACATATCTTCCCGCTTAAAGCGAAAGAAGGAGGAGTACTGCGTCGTACGGGACATACAGAAGCTGCTATTGATTTCGCAAGACTCGCTGGTTTTAAACCTGCAGGAGTTATTGTGGAGATCATGAATGCAGACGGAACAATGGCTAGATTACCACAGCTTCTAGAAGTTGCCAAAACATTTGATCTAAAGATAGTCTCTATTGAAGACCTCGTGGCTTATCGTATGAATCACGATAGCCTTATTGATAAAAAAGAGGACTTTGAGATTAAAACACGTTTTGGCGATTTTAGACTTCGTGCGTATGAGCAAACTACAAATGATACGGTTCACATAGCACTTACCAAAGGTGGCTGGGAAGATGATGAGCCCGTACTTGTACGCGTAAACTCAACTCAAATTAATAATGACCTTTTAGGCACACTTACAAACAATCCAGATGCAAAACTAGATGATATGTTTCGTGCAGTTAATGAAGCTGGAAAAGGAGCAATTGTCTTTATAAATCAAGAGAATGCAAGTGCAAATCTTCTAGGAAGATTAAGTGAACTAAAAACATTACAAAAAGAAGGAGAGATGAAAGCTCCTAACGTAGTGATGGACTCAAAAGATTTTGGCATAGGAGCACAAATCTTACATGACCTGCGCATATCAAAAGTAAAACTAATGACTAATAGTGAAGGTCTTAAACGTATAGGTATCGTAGGCTACGGTCTTGAGATTGTAGAACGTGTAGGCTATTAAGAACTTGTACATTATAAAGTAAAAAGCCATCTCATAATGAGATGGCTTTTTTTTGAGATGTAATTACGCTTTCGCGAAAGCGTAAAAAACAAAATCCCAAATTTCAATAGCTTATGAAATTTGGGATTCTTTATATATAGTGTCAAATTGCTTGACTTGTGCGCACAAAAAATGGCAAGCTACCTACATCACACCGCTACGACCATCTACCCTTGCTGCGTTCCCACCCTGGGGGATTCGACAGGAGCTGGTTGTGTAGGACTTGCCGCTGCAAAGATATAGCTTCTTTGAGAAGTCGCAAGGTTTTTTTGCCCGATTTTTTGTTTTAAATTGCCTTAAAATTCAACATCACATGACAGCATACGCTAAGCACCTCATTCTATTACTTTTACCACTTCTCATCATAGGCTGTGGTGATAAAGGATCACTAGATGGAAACTTCACAATC
This sequence comes from uncultured Dokdonia sp., assembly GCA_913060645.1. Lineage (GTDB taxonomy): Bacteria > Bacteroidota > Bacteroidia > Flavobacteriales > Flavobacteriaceae > Dokdonia. The sequence goes on from CAJXSW010000096.1 coordinate 9,085, forward strand.
GAGACTAGTGCCATTAAAAATTCTATAAAAAATGGTGGAGAGATTGCTATTTCGCTTAAAGCGAAAAAAAATATCGCAATAGACTCTGTCGTTTATGATCTAGATGGACAGCGCTTAGGTAGTAATAAAGACAGCGGTAAATATACCACTACGCTTACTTCGCCAAAATTAGGCGGCAGAACTTTAACCGCAACCATCACTACTCAAGATGGAACTACAACTGCTACTCAAAAAATAAATATACTGCACACTAAAGCTCCTAAAGTATATGGTTATAAAATCATAAATAGATATCCACACCAAACAGATGCTTACACACAAGGATTAGAATTTGTAGGAGATACTCTTTATGAAAGTAATGGAAGCTATGGCGAGTCTACACTGCGAAAACTTGACTACAAGACTGGCACAGTTCTCAAAGAAGTAAAGCTAGACAACTCTTATTTTGCAGAAGGCATGACGATCATAGGAGACAATATCTACCAACTCACATGGCAGAAAAATACAGGCTTTATTTACAACAAAGATACCTTTGAAAAGACTGGAACATTTGCTTACAATCAAAGTAAAGAAGGCTGGGGACTTACAAATGATGGTACGGTTATTTACAAGTCTGACGGAACTAGTAAAATCTGGACGCTAGACCCTTCTAACCTTTCTGAGCAATCATATATTGAGCCTACGCACAACAATGGAGTTATGTCTCAGTTAAATGAGCTTGAATTTATTGATGGTAAGATATATGCAAACACCTATCAGAGAGAGTCGATAGCTATTATTGATCCAAAAACTGGCGCATTAGAGGCTCTTATAAATTTGAAAGGACTTAATAAAGAAGTACAATCAGGCTTAGATCCAGCAAACGAAGTTCTTAATGGAATCGCTTATAAAGCAAATGAAGGTCGTCTTTTTGTGACTGGAAAGCACTGGAACACCTTATTTGAAATAGAGATTGTAGAAAAGTAGGACGTTCCCTCATTCACAAAGGCAGTTCACTCATTATGACTATTGGCAAGATGCTTGATTAACTAGATTTACATCAGTTAATCAAGACATTATGAAAAAGCCTATCGCCATTACAATCCCAAAGCCATGTCATAAAGACTGGACTTCAATGACTCCTACAGAGCAAGGAAAACACTGTGCTGTATGTAGTAAAGAGGTCATTGATTTTACAGCACACACTACAACACAATTACGTGATCATATAGTGAGTGGAGATTCGATTTGTGGTCGTTTTAGAAAAGACCAATTGGATACTCCCATCTATGCAACGCGTGATAAAGGTAGGAGCTTTACTCAAGCGGCAGCGGCACTACTAGTCCCTATGGCAATGCTTTCGGTTGCAGAGTCATCTGGACAGACCACAACTGAGACTATAATTATGGGTGATATTGCACCCGTTGAATTACCTATTAATGCGTATGATAGTTTAGTAATTGGTTCGCTTTCGCGAAAGCATAAAACTCCGAAAAAACTAATAACAATAACAGGTAAAGTGACCGACATGACTGACCCGCTTCCTGGAGTGAACATAACCGTTCATGGAACTTCAAGAGCTTATCAAACAGATTTTGAAGGAAATTATAGTCTCAAAGTGTATCCTGGAGAAACGATTAAGTATAGCTTCTTAGGTTACGAACCACGTACAATACTCGTAGGTTCACAACTTGAAATAAATGTGAATTTTAAAGATGAGGATCAAAACATGCTTTTAGGAGAAGTTCTCATACTCGATTACAAACAAATTAAGAAAAAAGAGAGAAGAGAAAAAAGGCGTCTCAAGAAAGAAAAAGGACACTAAAAACACTACACTTAATGCATTATATTTGTTACAAACTACATTTACATGCGCAGTATATACCTACTCATCGTCCTTGCTGGAATTATAACCTTTAGCTCTTGTCGTAATGATTTTGAAACAACAGCAAGCACGGGTAATCTTGAGTTCTCTAGAGATACTATTTTTTTAGATACTGTTTTTACAAACATAGGCTCGAGCACCTATAATCTTAAAGTATATAACCGCAGTGACGAGGATATTTCAATTCCTAGTGTGCGTTTAGGACTAGGTGAATCTTCAAATTATAGACTCAACGTAGATGGAGTGCCTGGTAGAACTTTTGAAAATGTAGAGATTCTTGCAAATGATAGCATCTTTGTTTTTGTAGAAACTACTCTTGATATAAATAGCGTAGGCGATGGTTCTAATGAGTTTTTATATACAGATACTGTCTCTTATACACATCTCCGAGCCCACGAGACGGACTCCTATCTCGT
>CAJXSW010000097.1 GCA_913060645.1 uncultured Dokdonia sp.
CTCTTCGTCGGCAGCGTCAGATGTGTATAAGAGACAGCTATAAGCTACCTAGGTTACACAACAAATAAAAATTAAAACTTCCCTTATGTAACCATTGTTACCTATCTAAAAATGTTTAATTTTTATTTTTGTTTACAAAATCTTAAGAACTATGGATACAGAAATTCTTGCTAGAATCCAGTTTGCTTTTACTATCTCTTTTCACTACATCTACCCACCATTGAGCATAGGCCTAGGTCTTATTATGGTGATTATGGAAAGCTTGTGGATACGCACAAAAAATGAACAATATCATATCCTTGCCAAATTTTGGACTAAGATTTTTGCACTCACCTTTGGGATAGGAGTGGTTACGGGAATCGTAATGGAGTTTGAGTTTGGTACAAACTGGGCAACATATTCACGATATGTCGGTGACATATTCGGCAGTGCGCTAGCCGCCGAAGGTATTTTTGCCTTTGCTCTAGAAAGCGGATTTCTAGGTATCTTACTCTTTGGATGGAACCGTGTAAAACCTTGGGTACACCTCGTTGCAACCATAGGTGTATTTTTAGGCTCTATGTTTTCTGCCGTTTGGATTGTGGTAGCAAATAGCTGGCAGCAAACGCCTGCTGGTTATCATATTGTAGGAGAAGGAATGAATGCGCGTGCAGAGATTACAGACTTCTGGGCGATGGTTTTTAATCCATCAAGTGTAGATAGACTTACGCATACGTGGTTTGCAGCATTTCTCGCTGGAGCATTCTTAGTACTTAGTGTACATGCATATTACCTTATTAAAGGACGTTATGTTGTGATTTCTAAAATGGCTTTTAAAATTGCGCTAGGAGTTGCCACTATCTTTTCATTAATGCAGTTAGTCACTGGTCACAGTTCGGCAGAGGGCGTTGCTGTTAATCAGCCAGCAAAACTAGCTGCGCTAGAAGGACATTATGATGCAAGTGGCCCTGCAGATTTATATCTTTTTGGTTGGGTTGATAATGAAACACAAGAAGTCACAGGGATTAAATTACCAGGAGGATTATCTTTCTTACTGCATCAAGATGTTGACGCCCCAGTAACTGGTCTTAATGCCTTCCCAGAAGAAGACAGACCTGGACAAGTAAATGCGGTTTTCCAGTTTTACCATATTATGATTGCAATCGGTATGTTCTTCATTGGGCTTACGCTTTTTGCTTGCTTTTTATGGTGGCGAGGTACGCTGTTTGAAACAAAATGGTTGCTTAGAATATTTGTGCCATCTGTAATATTAGCCCAATTAGGTAATCAAGTAGGATGGTTTGCTGCAGAGATGGGACGACAACCTTGGGTAGTATATGGGCATTTGAGAACTTCTGAAGCCTTCTCACAAGCTGTTACTGCAAATCAAATTGTCTTCTCACTGGTACTATTTTTTGTGGTTTACGCTTTATTACTTTTCTTATTCCTTTACTTGTTAACTAAAAAGATCAAACACGGCCCTTATAAAGAAGACGACGATGATATGGAAGAAAGAACCTTTACTAAGGAAATTACAGAACAAGTTGCAAACACTCTAAACTCATAACTATGGAAACTTTATTAGGTATAGATTACCCTACACTTTGGTTTCTCGTTGTAGGAGGTGTTTTTTCTGGATATGCCATACTAGATGGTTTTGATTTTGGAGCAGGCGCTTGGCATTTGTTTTTTAGAAAAGAACTTAGCAGGCGTATCGCTCTTAATGCAGTAGGACCTGTATGGGACGGTAACGAAGTTTGGCTGGTCATAGGTGGTGGGGCGCTCTTTGCAGGTTTCCCAGTAATGTACGCCACTTTCTTTTCTGGCTTATATATCCCTTTTATGCTCTTTTTAATGTTTATCATTTTTAGAGCAATTGCTATAGAATTTAGAAGTAAAGAAGAATGGTTATGGTGGCGCAAAATGTGGGATATATGCTACAGTGTGAGTAGTATCATGCTAGCGTTTTTACTAGGTGTCGTGATGGGCAACGTACTGCAAGGAATTCCTATAGGTCCAGATCTAGAGTATGACGGAAGTCCATTTCTTGGTTTTTTAAATCCGTATGCCATCATCACTGGGTTTACTACACTATTCTTATTTATGACCCACGGAGCTATCTATTTACTACTCAAAACAGAAGGAAAGCTTTTTGACAAACTAGAAGGACTTCTTAAAAAAGCCATTATTCTTTTTATAGTGTTCTTTCTAATCACATCTTTATACACGCTTATTTACATACCTCATCTATCTGATGATTTTAAGGCAACTCCAGCATTATTTATTATACCAATACTTACGTTTTTAAGTATCGCAAATATCCCGAGACTGGCTCACAAAAAGCGTTTTAAGATAGCCTTTTTCTTCTCTGCACTTACCATTTCTTTAATGATGGTTCTTGTAGCTATAGAGTTATACCCTACGCTTCTATACTCAACAATTGATCCGGCAAATAGTATTACTATTTACAATGCCGCATCTTCAGATAAGTCCTTAGGCATAAGCTTGACAATGGTTGCTATAGGAACTCCGCTCGTTTTAGGATATACTTTCTTTGTGTATAAAACCTTTGCAGGTAAAGTAAAACTAGATGACCACAGTTATTAAACGAGTGTTTTAAAAAAGTATAATCATCTATTTGAGTAACCTAGGTTACAAATAAGCTTGCTTTAAAAGTTGATATTTGCATAAAATAATAACATGGATTGGATTTTCTCCCCCTGGCCTTGGTATGTATCAGGACCCATCATTGCTTTCATCATGTTTTTACTTATTATGGTAGGTAAGAATTTTGGAATGTCTTCTAACTTAAGAACGATGTGCACTATCTGCGGCGCAGGAAACAAAGCAGATTTCTTCAAATTTGACTGGAAACATCAACGATGGAATCTCACTGTGGTTCTAGGTGCGATTATAGGCGGTTATATAGGATCTCAATGGCTATCTACAGACATTGCAGTAGCTATTAATCCAGACACAATAACAGACCTCAACAATCTTGGTTTTAATAGTGCGGGAAAAGCCTATTTACCTACAGAGTTATTTGACACAAGCGCATTACTTAGCTTTAAAAACTTGGCCTTATTAACTATAGGTGGATTTTTAGTGGGCTTCGGTGCTAGATATGCGGGTGGATGTACTTCCGGTCACGCCATTTCTGGTTTAAGTAATTTACAACTACCATCACTCATCGCCGTTATAGGATTTTTTATAGGCGGCCTGTTTATGATTCACGTACTATTCCCCTTTATATTTTAAAAAATGAGAACACTTATATATTTATTAATCGGTATTCTTTTCGGAATAACTATGTTTAAATCTGAAGCTGCTTCGTGGTTTCGTATCTATGAAATGTTCAAGTTTGAGTCATTTCACATGTATGGAATTATAGGATCTGCGCTAGTGATAGGCATTATAGTAGTACAACTTATTAAACGTCTCAACATCAAATCATTTTATGGTGAGACGATTCATTTTCACCCTAAGGCAAAAAGTTTTAGTCGTTACATGATAGGTGGCGTTTTATTTGGTTTAGGCTGGGCACTAGCAGGAGCTTGTCCAGGACCTATGTTTACCTTAATAGGAGCGGGTTACATTCCTATTCTTGTAGTTATTGTTGCCTCGCTGTTGGGTACATTCGTATATGGATTATTAAAGGATAAACTACCTCACTAGAGGCTGTTTATCCTTTATCTATATTGAGTGTTGTTGTTACGCTTTCGCGAAAGCGTAATTACTTAAAGAGTTATTATTTTGTAATGTGCACAATAGCATCTCCTTGATTTACGATAGGAGCATGATTGATACAGATAATATATCCTGAATTAGGTGCTTTTATATTTTTTTCAAAATCACCAAAAGGTCCAGAAACACTCGCAATTACATCGCCTTTTTCTACAAAAGTCCCAGCTTTTACATGAGGTCTATACATTCCAGAATATCGTGCTCTGATCCAAAATGACTTCTCGATAACGATAGACTCTGCTTCTACCCTCCAGCTGTAATCATCAGAAAGTTCTTTTGTAAAATCACGCACGCCGAGATGGTGCATTACTTTTAAAGCTCCTGTAACTCCAGCGTCTGTAATGTCGCTATCTATTGCAAGAGATTTCCCTCCTTCAAAAAGTAGTACTTTCTTCCCCTTTTTTACACAAGAATCTCTAAAGGATTTCTCTCTATTTTGTGACTTGAGTATAAATGGTGCTCCGAAGGCTTTGGCAAGCTCTAGTGTCTCATCATCTTCATTGATTCTTATCTGTGGAGCATTAAATCGCTCTCTACCACCTGTATGAAAATCCATACAGTAATCAACGTGTGGTATAATCTCTGTCATTAAATTATATGCATACCTGCTCGCCAGCGAACCCCTTGTACTACCAGGGAACACTCTATTGAGATCTCTCCCATCTGGAAACTCTCGCGTCTGATTAAGAAAACCAAAAACATTTACCACAGGAATACATATGATCGTACCGTGAGTTGGCTTATTATATTTTTTTGAAACAATCTGCCTTACAATCTCTACTCCATTTACCTCATCACCGTGAATACCGCCAGTAATAAGAATACATGGACCGGGTTTTGATGCTCGCTCAATAATGATAGGCACTTCAATCTTTGTTCTAGTGTCAAGCTTTGCAATGTCTAGGTTTACTTGTAATCCCTTTCCTAAAGAAACAGCGTTCCCTAGTATTTCAATATCATTAGGCATTTCTCTCTACGTACTTTATAATGTAGTTTGCAATATTTTTTCCTGTCGCAGTCTCAATCCCTTCAAGACCTGGAGACGAGTTTACTTCTAGTATTAATGGACCGCGAGAAGATTGTAAGAGATCTACTCCTGCAATTCCTAATCCCATTGCTTTTGCTGCTTTAAGTGCTGCATTTTCCTCTTCGTCTGTGAGTTCGATAACGTTTGCACTTCCTCCTCTGTGTAAGTTAGATCTAAACTCTCCTTCTTTACCTTGTCTTTTCATAGCTCCCACTACTACTCCGTCTACAATAAATACACGTATATCTGCTCCTCCAGCTTCTTTAATAAATTCTTGAGCAATTACTCTTGCTTGTAATCCGTTAAAAGCTTCTAGTATAGACTCTGCAGAGTTCTTATTATCTGCAAGTACTACACCTAGGCCCTGCGTTCCTTCAAGTAATTTAATTACAAGTGGCGCTCCTCCTACTCCATCTACAACCTGACCAACATCCTTAGAGTAGTTTGTAAAAACTGTTTTAGGAAGTCCTAAACCAGCTCTTGATAATATCTGTAAACTTCTTAATTTATCACGTGATCTTACTAATGCTTGAGATTCTGTTGCAGAGAAGACCTTCATCATCTCAAATTGTCTCACTACTGCTGTACCAAAAAATGTTACAGAAGCCCCTATTCTCGGGATTACCCCATCAATATCCTTTATCTCCTTACCCTTATAGACAATAGTAGGATTTTTCTTTTCAATAACGAGGTTACACTTAGTGTGGTCAATAATGATCATCTCGTGACCTTTTTTCTCCCCCGCTTCGATAAGACGCTTTGTTGAATATAAATTTGGATTCTGTGATAGCACTACAATTCTCATAATGTGGATTTAGTTTCTTTTGCCGAGAAGATAATCTAATAAGTGGTTATTTAATATTATTTGAGGCAAATATTTTTGCTCAATCGCATAACTATTAATGCTTTTTTACAATAGCTACGATGTGAGGCAGTTAAACCTATTCCCTTATCGCAAAATACAACGCATAAAAAAAGCTTCACATTGCTGTGAAGCTTTTACTTAGTAGCGGGAAAAATTACAATATCTAACCTATTGATACAAGATATAATTAAGGTTTATGAGCTAACAAAAACGGTTTTAAAAGAATATAAGGCTGAGAATTTGACATAAAGTCAGCCAAAAAACAGAAAGAATCTTAGCATTTGGGATTAAATGTTTTTCATCTGCAATTTTCATCGCTTCATCTAAAAACAAACTAACAAACTGACATACAGGCATCATTGGCTTATTATTTGTTAAAAATATCTAAAAAAGATATGGCAATAAATAAAAAGGAATATCTCCAAGAGGTATTAGAGACTCACAAAATGTCTCACGTAAACTCTCTATTAGACAAATACAGAGATAAGCGTAAATCTATTAAGGAGGCTTTAGAGGACTATTATACTGATAAAATTTATAGTCCGCTGAATTCTGGCTCTTACGCTAAACATACAGCTATCAATACTAAATTTGATTTAGATGTTGTAGTACCGTTTAAGAAAAAATCCTTCTCTACTTTAGAGGAAATGTTTGATGATGTTTTCGACTTTCTTAATGATACTTATGGTACAGAAGCAACAGTGAGAAAGCAAAAAGTTTCAATTGGAATTATATTTTATAAAGATGATGACAACCACGAGATAAGCATTGATATCGTACCTGGGCGTGAGTTAAATGAAGACCAATATAATGAGGATAATAAACTCAACCTATACGTCAATTCTAAATATGGCTTATTAGCAGAAAAAACTCATCTTTTAACTAATATAAAAGCTCAAATAGAACATATTAAAAGTAAAGACAACGAAAGAAAAATCATTCGTTTACTGAAGATATGGAAATCCTCTAATAATGAAGATTACAAATCATTTTTAATGGAACTAATTACTGTTAAGGCTTTTGATAAGGATAATATTTCTGGTAATTTATGGGAAATGCTTGAATCTACGATGGAGTACATTCGTGATAATATTACAAAAGACGGTTTTACACTAAGTGACCCAGGTAATAGTGGCAATAATGTTGCGGATACTTTAGAATCTTGGCAAAAAGAAAATTTATCCACTAAAATGAAAAATATGCTAGATAGAATCGAAGACAACTCCGATAATCTTAAAATATATTTTCCTGTAAATCCAGATTTTAAAGAAGAAGACAATACTAAATCTAATGAAGGTTATGGTGTAAAAACTGGAGCGAGTACATTTTCAGTGCCAACGCAAAATCAACGATTTGGTTAATGAGGCGAAATCGATTAGACATTATAGAAAAGGCTGTAGAACAAATACCTTACGTAAATATAAAGGAACCTTTCTCTGGTGATGTAAATATAGAAGGAAAAGTCTCAGTCGAGTTTGAATCGCTATCCGAGCCATTGGAGTTTGATGTTACTATTTATCCTCAGTATCCGTTTAGAACTTATGACGCTGAGACCATCAGATTCAATAATAAGGATTACTTAGAGTATAATCACGTTATGGGTGATGGTACTATTTGTATACATACTTCTCACAATCCTGATATTTCAAAAAAACTACTAATTGATTTTGAATCACTGAAAAATTGGATTGAAAAGTATTATATCAATAAAAAGTCTGACCTACATTACGAACACCTGATAACTAGAGAATCAGATTTTAAAGGAATTGTTACATCCTATATGTTTACGGATGTAGATTACACATTTAATCCTAATCAATTCGGATTTGTAAATTTATCTCTGTTAAGTGAAGGGAAAAACGGAAAGAAGCCTATTCACAATTATTTGACAAAAGGTTTTGCAGATAAATTTGGAAAGAAGATAGCTATATGTAAGTGGAGTAAGATTTATAATCAACTTGCTCGTCCAAATCATGGAATCTTTTTTTATTCTGAAAAGCAACCAGCTACTCACAATAGATTTGCATACTCAAACTGGGAAGAATTTATTGATGTCTTCACAGGTGATTTTCTAGAATTTTTACATCAATGTGAAAAAGAATACATTAAGAAAAAGAGACGTGGAGAATATGTGCCGTTTTACATCGGCTACAATATTCCAAATGGAGAAGTACATTGGTTAGTTGCTACTCTAGAAATTGGAAATTTCCCTATCGAAGGAACAAAAGAGAATCAAATTTGGACATCTAAGTTGTTAAATGAAAATATAAAATGGGCTACGTCTAGAAATTCATCCTACAAATATTTTTTTGGAAGAGGAGCATTCAGTTCGAAATTAACAAAAAAACGAATTTTGATAATAGGTGTTGGTGCTGTAGGAAGTAATGTTGCTAGGACACTTGTAAAATGCGGATGTACAAAGATTGATTTAACTGACTATGACGTAAAAGAGCCCGAAAATGTTTGTCGTGCTGAGTTTCAATTTGCATCGGGAAGAACCGACAAAATTGAAGAAATGAGTAATGTATTATCTCAGATATCACCTTTCGTTAATATACATACTGTTAATCAACCATACTTTGAAGTAATTTCTAAAGCATTGTATGGGGAAAATAAGGCTAAAAGTGAGTTAGAAGACTTTCTCAATTCTTATGATTTAATAATTGACTGTTCAACTGATGATGATTTGATGTTTGTTTTAGACAGTTTGAATCTTAAAAGTGACCATATAAATTTGTCCATTACAAACCACGCTAAAGAATTAGTTTGTGCATTCAATCCTAACACTTATGACTTTGTGACTAAACAATATTCGGAAATACTTGACAATAACATTGAAGACCTTTATAACCCAACTGGATGTTGGAGTCCAACTTTTAAAGCATCTTATAACGACATTAGTATGCTAGTTCAGATTGCCTTAAAGAAAATAAATGACATCTATCAAAGTGGTTCACCTAAAGATAATTTCATTGTAAAATCAGATATGGACGAGGGATTAAATATTAAAATAATACAGTATTGAAGCTTCGAAATTTAAATATGGACGTTGAGGTACAAATTCCTGAGGGACTTCTAAATAAAATTGTAAATGCTGGAATAAAAATGTACCCAAAAGAATACGGTGGTTTTTTAATTGGTTTCTATTCTGAAGATTTTAAAATACTACACATAACAGAAACCATATTACCTAGTGAATACAGGAACTCAAAATACTCATTCGAACGCAGTGCAAAGGGAATAAAGGGAGAATTAAAAAGATTGTATAGTTTAAATCCTAAACAGTATTATGTAGGTGAATGGCATACACATCCAGACAATAGCACCCAATTTAGTATGACCGACCTCAATGCGATGATAGAAATAACAGAATATAAAACCGTTGGAATAAGCAACCCAACTCTAATGATATTAAGCATCAATAAATCGGGGTTAAACGATTTTGAATTCTATGTGTATAATGATAAAAAACTTTTAAGATATGAGTAAAGTAGACTTACAAACTCTTTTTGCTGGATTACAAAATCAAATGGTAGCTCAGTTAAACACAAGTAGAGCCAATATTACACACCAAGGAGCAAAAGGAGATGCTTTGGAAAATGCTTGGATTGAATGGTTAAAAAAATATCTTCCTAATCGATATAGTGTGGACAAAGCAATTGTAATTGATTCAGAAGGTAATACAAGTCATCAAATAGATATCGTTATCTATGACAATTGGTTTACACCATTCATCTTCACGCAAAATGGCTTTCATTATATCCCAGCCGAAGGAGTATATGCAGTATTTGAGGTCAAACCCGATATTTCTGACAGCTCTGATGGAATAACTAATATCGAGTATGCTGCAAGAAAAATCGAAAGTGTAAGACAACTAAAAAGAACTACTACCAATATAATTAGTGTTGGAAAGCCACAACCTGCAAGAGGTTTAACTAAGATTGTTGGTGGTATACTAACCTCAACTAAATCTGGAAGTAGAAAAAATAATAAGACAATTATAAAGCATTTGAACGAACAATCAGGTCTTAAAAGTTTAGATTTCGGATGTATCGCAGATTATGGAAGTTTTTATGTAGATTATGAGAATGATGAAGATTTATCTATTTCGGACTTTGATAAAAGATATTTGGAATACTACAACAATAGAGCAATTAAGAACATAGTTTTCAGTAAGGAGGAAAACTCACTAGTTACATTTTTTATGCAACTAACTAGATACCTACAACAATCTATAGGAACTGTACAAGCAATTAATTTAAAATCTTATCTATCAACTATTGGAGAAACTTTAGATGAAGAAATCTAGCAAAGAGAATTTACAATTAGGAGCTATAATAGGTGGGATTTTAGGACTGATTATTAATAATTCACAACAACTAGACAACAAAAATCCACAACAAAAATTTGATTTTCAGTCATTTGTTCTAGCAGGAACAATAGGTGCTGTTATTGGCTTAACGAGTGCAGGTGTGCTTAATCTGATTATGTCTATTTTTTCAACAAGAAAAGAAATACTTGATGAAGCTGATGAGATTTCATATTTAGTCAGTGCTATAGGTTCCTACACACCCGATGAAATAGATAAAGAAGTCCTAATAAAAGGGAGAAAAGTAAAATCAGCACTAAAAAACAAGTTTGCCAAAGACATTCTAGGCAACGTATCGTATCAAGGTTCGGTTAAACAGGGTACTGCAATAAGTGGTCTATCAGATTTAGATATTAGAATACAATTCAAGAAAACTAGTTTTCCTAGCGAGCGCAAAATGTATAACACAGTTTACAATTTTTTCAAGTACCATTTTAAGGATTCTGAACTAAAAGACGTAAGAAAACAAAAAGTTTCCATAGGCTTAATTTATAAGATAGATGGTCACGAAGAGATAATAGATGTCGTTCCAGCTCTTAGAACAGACTTTGTAAGAGGTAAGAATGATTATACCCTTTTCAAAAATCCTGAATTATGTGAAGGTAGTTGGAAACTCAAGATGAATCCTAAAAAACAGGAAGAATTTGGAACTTTCCAGAAAGATAAAATTGATATAATTAAATTACTAAAGCTTCTTAAGACAGAAGTTCAACTACCACTAAAATCAGTACTATTAAAAGAATTTACGAAAAAAGCTTTCGAGAATAATTCATTTATACCGAATGGTCTAAATGGGAGGTTACTTATGACGTTAAATTTCATCAGAGATAATATTGAAACTATTAACATCAAAGCTCCAGATAATGTTAGGATATCCTTAACTGACAACTTAACGAGCAAAGAAAAGAAATCTATTAAAGTGAAAATTGATAGAGTTATTTGCGATTTACTGGATGATAAGACAAATCTATTAGAATATTTCCCAGAGAGAATTTAAATTGTCAGAAAAACGAATCATTCTCCAAAGCTGTATGTATAAATTTCGCTCGTACAAAATACAGCGCATAAAAAAAGCTTCACATTGCTGTGAAGCTTTTACTTCTGTCTCTTATACACATC
>CAJXSW010000098.1 GCA_913060645.1 uncultured Dokdonia sp.
TCTACACTATCCTCTTCGTCGGCAGCGTCAGATGTGTATAAGAGACAGCTTACGATCTACGTCAAAGATATCTCCTTAAGCCGTCTACGCGCTTTTGGAGTGATTTTATGTGATCTGTTGTAATCATATGTTTCCCAGAAAGTGGGTGTATTTAAATTGATAATGTATGTAGTAAGAAACCAAGTGATGTTAATTGTTGAGGTTACGCTTTCGCGAAAGCGTACTCATTACTCATCTAGTAAATCCGGTCTTCTTTCTTTTGTTCTTTGGTATGCTTGTTCTTCTCGCCATTCTTCAATTTTAGGAGTGTTACCACTCGTTAAAATCTCAGGGACTTTCCAGCCTTTATATTCTGCCGGACGAGTATAAATAGGTGGAGCGAGTAATCCATCTTGAAAACTATCTGTAAGCGCCGAAGTCTCATTACCTAGCACGCCAGGAATTAATCGTATCACCGCATCGCAAAGTATAAGAGCGCCAAGCTCTCCACCACTCAAAACGTAGTCTCCTATGGATATTTCTTTAGTAATAAAATGATCTCTTACTCGCTGATCTACTCCTTTATAGTGACCACACAAAATTATGATATTTCCTTTGAGAGAGATGGTATTTGCCATCCCTTGGTCTAAGGTCTCTCCATCTGGAGTCATATAGATGACCTCATCATAATCACGCTCAGATTTGAGCTTAGAGATACATTTATCTATAGGCTCAATCTGCATCACCATTCCCGCACCACCACCAAACTGGTAGTCGTCTACTTGCTTATAATTTGTATCCGTGTAATCACGTAGATTATGAAACTGCACATCTACTAACCCCTTTGCAATTGATCGCTGCATGATAGAAGCTTCAAAAGGGCTTTTAAGTAAATCTGGTACAACGGTAATGATATCTATTCTCATAATCTTAATAAGGTTGAGCTATTGTAATTGGGGTATTATACTAGCGAGCCCAAAAGTAATGTAAATCGGGGTCTTTATTAAATCCTAGGCGCTCATAAAGTTGTTGAGCAGGGTTTGTAGTCTCAGTTTGTAAAACGATGCCTTTTTGCTGTAACGATACGCATAGTTCTTTTGCGCTGGTTATGAGTAATGTACCTATACCTTTTCCACGGTGAGTTGGGGTTATATATAAATCATTAAGCAGCAGCATGCGCTCCATACTCACTGATGAGAAAAGCGGATAAAGCTGGGTAAATCCTACGGCTTCCGTTTCTTCTCTGTCATAAAAGGCTATGAAAATAATGCTCTCATTATAGGTAAGCCTTTCTTTCAGAAATACGCTTGCTCCTTCCAGGTTTGAAGCTTGCCTATAGAATTGTCTATACCCGTCAAACAGTGGCGTTATGATATCTAAATCTTGTAAAGTTGCTTTGCGTATATGCATAAAAAAAATCTGTACTACAAAGTACAGATTTTTTGATTTTCTTAAAAATAAGCAGACTATCCTTTTGCAGACTTAAGTGCTTTGTTGCGCTCGTCTTGAAGCTGGCGTCCTAATTTTTGTTCTTTTTCTAGTGCTTTGCGACGGTACTCATCAAACTCAACTTCTGTTTCATCAAGTTTGTGTTGTGCTTCTTTAGTGAGTACGTTGCTGCTTCTAAATTTGAAAATAAAAAACACAAGTCCAAGTAATAGAAGTCCAATAATACTCCACATCATGGTCTGGTAACTTCCTTTGCTCATCTGGATGCCAAAGAAGTTTATAGAGTCTTTTTCCTCTTCAGTTTCTGTAAGTGTTAGTTGTATTTTTTCTAAGTCGGCGCTTACTTTTGAGGCAGCTGTTTGCTGCTTATTCATTTCAGACTTAAGATTTTCTATTTCTGACTGCAATACATCAATACGTGCTTTTGCATTTTGTTGCAAGCGCGTCATTTTTACTTTATCAATAACCTTAAATTGCTGGTAATTATTAGAGCCCTCGATGACTTCGGTAAATTGTTCGTCTATTGTTTTAGTAGCATCTTGAGCATGTGTCACAGAAAATGACAGGAGGAATATAAAAGCAATTGCTCTAGTAAAAAATCTCATATAGGTTTTTGTTTAAATATAATTGCGGATTGTGAAATCCTACGGTTTACAAAAATACGTGTAAAGTCTTAATGCTGGACGTCTCGATATTCAAAAATATCATTATTTCTTCCGTTCTATAGCAATTATATTGATTCTTTCGCGTCATTTTCTGATTGTCGTTCCTTGCGTCTTTGTTCTCTTCTTTTTATACGTTGTTCTTTTTTGTAAGCTCTTCTTTCTTTTCCACTCATTGCATCTAGTTCTTCCTCAGATATTCTATCTGCTTCTGCCTCTGCGTCAGAAAAATTAATCTCTTCATCTACATTCGTTTTAAAAGCATTAATCCATCCATTTTCAAAAATGCTAAATATCGTAGGAAAAACTCCTGCTTCTACATTATTAAGATCGCCTTCTAGCGGAACCTTAAGCGCGAGTGTATTTGTACCTTGGTTTTTGAGAATAAACTTAAAAACTCCTACAAAACCTTCCCATATCACTCCTAAGATACCGTCTTCCTTGCTTATCAGTTTACTATCTTCTATAAGTGGTTTTACATAACCCTTAAGATATCCATCTGCTATTGCAATCTCTCCAAAGACTTCTACAGTGCCACTTTTGAAGTCAATCCCTCCGTAGTGTCTTGTAAGATCATTAATGGCAGTGATATTTGCATTTTCTAGCGCAAAATCAATGTCCATATCTGGAATCTCTTTGATAAGGTTGATTTTACCATCTAGGTCAAATAAACCCTGACCAATAGTCACGCCCGTAGCTTTTATAGGTGAGGGTAAATTGCGCTCTGTTTCTTTTACATTGCGCAGGTTATCTGCAGTGAGTTCAACTTGATCCATGTATAAATCTATTTGTGGCTCAGTGGTTATTTGTGCAAATCCTAGTTTTCCATCATGTACTTCAAAATGGTTTATTTCTAAGGGTACAAGATCTGTAAGTACAGCAGTCCAATCATCTACATCTGCCTCTTGTCCTTCTGTTGGAGTATTTTGATCTTCAAAAATGTAGGTTACCTGCGGACTGTACATCTTTATCTCGGCAACAATTTTTCCATCAAAAATAGACTTCCACTCTACAGAAATATCTGTTTGCGGAAAATTGAGAAATGGCACCTGCGTTTGTGCGTTAACCTTGTTTAAGTAGAGTCCTTTTATCACATAAGCTCCTCTGTAAAGTGCTATGTCAATGTCTTCCACTTGGCCATAATAACCAGGGATGTTTGCAAGAGTTTTATTTACATACTTCTTTACAATATAAGGGAGAAGTAATCTTGCAATTATGAGCAGTAAAATAATAGTAACTGGAATCCAGTATCTTTTTTTCTTTACCGCTTTGCGCTTAGTCTTTTGCTCAATATTATTCATAGCGCAAATGTCTGTAAATGTTAAAATTACTTGCGTTAACAATCTCACAAATATAAAAAGCCACCTGGTGAGGTGGCTTTATGTGTATGCTTAAGATTACTGTGAAGCAATCTCTCTTGTGTTTATATCACGCTTTCGCGAAAGCGTAATAACTACAAGTATAATCCTAGTAATATGTAAATCTGCGCACCTTTGCTATGTACTTAGCAAGGCGTATAACTTGATGGCTATATCCATACTCGTTATCATACCAAACGTAGAGCACAACGTTTTTACCGTCCTTACGTACTATTGTAGCATTACTATCATAAATACTAGGAGCAGATGATCCTATGATGTCGCTAGATACGAGTTCGTTATCAATAGAATACTTGATTTGCTCTACAAGAGCTCCTTCAAGCGCATATTTTTTAAGAAGCGTGTTGATTCCCTTTATGCTTGTTTTCTTATTGAGTTCGAGGTTAAGTATCGCAAGTGAACCGTTAGGCACAGGAACACGTATCGCATTTGAAGTAAGTTTCCCTTCAAAATGAGGAAGCGCTTTACTCACTGCCGCCCCAGCTCCAGTTTCAGTAATTACCATGTTAAGTGCAGCAGCGCGACCTCTACGGTACTTGCTGTGCATGTTATCAACTAGATTCTGATCGTTAGTATAAGCGTGTATCGTTTCTAGGTGTCCTGTTTGTACACCTAAAGTATCATCAATCGCTTTAAGAATAGGAGTAATGGCATTAGTAGTACAAGAAGCCGCAGAGAAAATATTGATTTCATCTGGGTTATTCTCTAGGTGGTTTACACCGTGTACAATATTAGGAATCCCTTTTCCAGGAGCAGTAAGAAGTACTTTAGCAGCTCCTTTGCTTACTAAATGTCTACTTAACTGTTCTTTATCACGGAAGGCTCCAGTATTATCAATAATCAACGCATCGTTTATCCCATAGGCAGTATAGTCGATATCTTCTGGTGCATTTGCACTGATGAAGTTTACCGTAGTACCATTAATAATAAGTGCTTTGTTTTCTACATCTATAGACACAGTTCCAGTAAAGTCACCGTGTACAGAATCACTTTTAAGAAGACTAGCTCTTTTTTCAAGAACCGTTTGATCTACAACACCACGGGTAACTACAGCTCTAAGACGTAGCTGACTACCTTTGCCAGTGCGAGTCATTAACTCTCTTGCAACAAGACGACCTATGCGTCCAAAACCGTAAAGAACAACATCCTTAGGCTCGATAGGAGTTACATTTTCGGCAGGCTTTAAGCGCTGCGCTACAAAACTAGTTGCATTTGCATTATCCTCTAGGTGATACTCATAAGTAAGTTTACCTATGTCAAGCTTAGAAGGAGGAAGGTTAAGTTGCTTTATTGCTTCTGCGATTTCTACACTATCAAAAATTGAGATAGGCTTCCCTACAAAGGCACCTGCATACTCGTGTAAATCTAGAATCTGGCTCACGTTGCGATCCATTACTTGATTTCTAAATACTACAAGTTCTATGGCGCTGTCGTACCATAAATCACTAGCAATTTTAATAAATTCTACAGTTGCTCTACGGCGATCTGCTTGAAAGGATAGTTCTTTTTCGTACGTTTCTGATTGACTCATTACGATGTAGTTAAAAGGTTTGTTTTGGTTTTACGAAAATGTAAATTCACTTAAATTTTCGGCAAAAGTATATATTTTAAGTGGGTACGCAAACGATTTCGTTGTTGAATTTGATGTAAAAAAATAACCCCTCCGGTATGGAAGGGTTATTTGCTTTACGTGTGTTATGCTTAATCGAAGATAAAGCGGTTGCGTTCTCCTTTTTGGTCTACAAAAACAATGCTTACTGGCTCGTTTGTACTCTTGTTTTTAAAGATGTTTTTTACGTCTTCAATGGAGTTTACCATTACGTCATCTATCTCTGAGATTACAAGACCCTCAATTCTATAACGTTTCATAGCTTCTGTGAGCGTCTGGCTTATTACTACGCCATTTTTGGCTTTGTATTTTGCAAGGTCTTTTGGCGATGCATTTTTAACTTGTATCCCTAATCGCTCAATGTCAAAAGTGATTGACTTTATTAATTTGACAGGTAATGTCATTTTAGTATCGTCTCTTAATATTTCAACTTGAACAACATCATCAGGTCTCTTTGAATTAATGTATCCAGTGAGATCAGAAAATTTTGTGATATTAATATTGTCTAATTTCTTAATGATATCTCCAGTCTTTAATCCTGCTTGTTCTGCGCCACTTTCAAACTCTACACCAGCTACATAAAAGCCTTCGGCAGTTTTTAGATTTTCGGCTTTTGCAATTTCGGCTGTAAGTGTACCACCACTTACTCCCAATATTCCTTTTTGTACCGAACCAAACTGCATGATGTCTTCCATGATCTTACGAGCATTATTTGAAGGTACGGCAAATGCGTATCCTACGTAAGATCCAGTTTGTGAGGTGATGGCAGTATTAATACCAATTAACTCACCAAAGATGTTCACCAAAGCTCCACCGCTGTTTCCAGGATTGATAGCTGCATCTGTTTGTATAAAAGACTGGTAGTTTGCATCGCGCTCATCTATATCACGAGCCTTTGCAGATACAATCCCTGCGGTTACTGTAGAGGTTAAATTAAATGGATTACCTACGGCAAGTACCCATTCTCCTACTTTTGTGCCGTCACTATCGCCAAATGGGATATACGGAAGTTCCTCACCAGCATCTATTTTTAATATGGCAATGTCTGCCTTTGCGTCTTTACCTACCACTTCTGCCATGAAGGTTTTGTTGTTGTTTAAAGTGACTTCTACTTCTGTAGCGCCATCTATCACGTGGTTGTTTGTGATAATAAAGCCGTCGCCAGAGATGATAACTCCACTTCCTGCACCTACAATGCCTTTGTTTGCCTGGCCGCCTCCTCTCAGATATTCCATCATATTACGAGGCTGCCTATATTCTTGTACGTTTTTAACGTGTACTACTCCGTTTACCGTTCTTTCGGCAGCTTCTGTAAAATCTACACCACTTGCAGCAGCAGTGAGTGCCTCATAATTGACCGGTTTATAAGTAGGCGTGTTATCTATTTGAGTAGGGTAAGAAGCTACTTGTATAGGCTCCTCAATAAAGAGTTTATATGACCCTAGCGTTATTGCGCCTGCTAGTACGGCGATTAAAAGTGTTCCTGCGATTTTTTTCATAGTCCGTTGCATTTATTCAATAATCGTTAAAATTAAAAATTTAGTATCTCCACGGTTTCTATTTAACTGCCATTTAACACGAGAAACGAAATCGAGATTTGCTATTTTTGTCGTAATAAAGCATTAAAAATGACAATCCCATTCTCAAAATATCAAGGTACTGGCAATGATTTTGTAATCATAGATAACCGTACTCAATACTTTCCCAAAGATGATACCAAACTCATCTCAAAGCTCTGTGACAGAAAGTTTGGCATAGGAGCAGATGGATTAATGCTGTTAGAAAACCATCCTTCGGCAGATTTTAGAATGGTGTACTATAATGCAGATGGTAATGAAAGTAGTATGTGTGGTAACGGTGGACGCTGTTTGGTAGCTTTCGCGAAAGCGTTATCTATTGTAGAAAACAAGGCAACCTTTGAAGCGATAGATGGTTTACACGAGGCAAGTATAGAAGGTGATATCGTGCAGCTGAAAATGCAGGATGTATCTGAAATTAAGAAAGATGCTGCTTACACATTTCTAGACACAGGCTCTCCACATCATATTGCAATGGTAGATGATGTAGAAAAAGTAAACGTAAAAGCTGAAGGAGCAGCATTGCGTTACGGTAGTTTATATGGTGAAGCGGGAAGTAATATCAACTTTGTACAGCAATTAGATAATGCTCATTTTGCAGTGCGCACCTATGAGCGTGGCGTAGAGGATGAAACGTTGAGCTGTGGGACAGGAGTGACAGCTGTTGCAATCGCAGCACATACAAATGGCTTAACCACTAGCAATAAAGTAGCGCTAGATGTACAAGGTGGGAAACTGTCTGTACAGTTTGAGAAAACTAATGATGGGTATTCTAATATCTATTTAATAGGTCCTGCAACATTTGTTTTTAAAGGAGAATGGCAATGAAGACATTGCAAGGCACCCATTGCTATTTAAGAGCACTAGAACCAGAAGATATTGATCACGTGTATCGTGTAGAAAATGATGAAGGTTTATGGAGTGTGGGAGAGACACTTGTTCCGTTTTCTAAATATGTGCTCAAAGAATACTTAGCAAACAGTCACCGTGATATCTTTGACGTACGTCAATTGCGCTTAGTGATATGTGATAGTACTTCACATAGTTTTGTAGGTCTTATTGATGTATTTGACTTTGATCCACATAATTTAAGAGCAGGTATAGGTATTGTGATTGCTGGTGAAGAACATAAGAGAAAAGGTTATGCCACAGAGAGTATTAACCTTCTCAAAAATTACTGCAATACACATCTCAATTTACACCAACTATATGCTAATATAGAAGAGGATAATAAGGCAAGTATCTCACTATTTGAAAAAGCAGGTTTTGAGTTAATAGGTATTAAAAAACAGTGGAGGCGCAAACGCAGTCTCACTACAGGAAAAGAATCATATATAAACGAATTACTATACCAACACATATTCTAGATGTACATTAAAAAGATTTTACTACTTATAGTTGCCATAGGCATTGTTATAGGAGGCGTATTTGCTTACACAGTATACACTTCTATTTTTTCTGACAATACTGCCTTTAACAATGATCGCGCGCACTTATACATTGCAACAGGATCAGCTTTTAATGATGTGGTTGCAGATCTCTCACCACTCTTAAAAGACGAATCATCATTTATAACGGTGGCAGAAAAGAAAGGATATAATGATAATGTGAGACCTGGTCATTACATTATAAAGAAGGGGATGAGTAATAATGAGATTATCAATACCATCCGTATTAAAAATACACCTGTAAAAGTGGCTTTTAATAACCAAGAGCGTTTACAAGATATGGCGGGTAGAGTAGCAACCCAAATAGAAGCAGATAGTACATCGCTTATAACAGCGATGCTAGATACAAACTTCTTGAGAGAACATGACTTTAATAATGACACTGCACTCACTATGTATATCCCTAATAGCTATGAGTTTTTCTGGAACACGAGTGCAGAAGATTTTAGAGCAAGAATGCTTAGTGAGTATAAAAAATTCTGGAATGCCACGAGATTAGCCAAAGCTGAAGCGCTTAATCTAACTCCACAAGAAGTATACTCGATAGCAGCCATTGTGCAAAAGGAAACTGCCAAAACTGACGAAAGACCTAGAGTAGCCGGTGTGTATTTAAACAGACTTAGAGATGGTATAAAACTAGATGCAGATCCTACTGTTATTTATGCCGTAAAGAGAGAAAAGAATGATTGGGACATGGTAATAAAACGTGTGCTTTATAAAGATCTAGAAGTAGACTCTCCGTATAATACTTATAGAAATAGAGGTATTCCTCCAGGGCCTATATTCATGCCAGATGTAACGGCTATCCAGGCCGTGCTCAATCCAGAAAAGCATAACTACTATTACTTTGTAGCAGATGTAGAAAACTTTGGATATCACAAGTTTGCTAAGACATTGTCACAACACAATGCAAATAGCGCTGCATACAGACGCTGGATCAACAATAAAGGCATCAATCGTTAAGTCCTTGTTAACTTTCATGTTAACAGGTATTAAATCATATTTCTAACACACTAAAGCTCCTTATATTGAAGTTGTTACCGTGATTCTCATAGAGACGCGGTTAACAGAAAATTCCTGTAACAGGAATATGTTCTTTTAATTACAATAGAATAATGGCAAGCCGCGCTTGCAAGCTCTTATGAGAATTACTAAAGATTAGATCACACTAAGTGGTCGGTAATTGTAAACTTTAATTCGATTCATTATATGAAGAGACGTTATTTACTATTAGTAGTATTGCTACCTGTGTTATTTATAATATCTACAGGTTTCATTGTAAAAGATGATAATGGCAATGCGATAGCCGCAATGTGGTTCAAAAACCAGGCAGATACTTTTGTAACTCCTACGCTTGAATCATTTGTACCCGATTTTCCAGGAGGATTTAATAGTCCTGTTTTGGGAACATCGTATATAGGCTTTAAGGAAGCTTTGGCTTTTAGTGAGTCCAGTGGTAATTATTTTGCAGTAAACAGACTTGGTTATAAAGGCAGATACCAGTTTGGTCAATCTACTCTTAAGTGGGTAGGTGTAGACAGTGCAAGAGATTTTATGAGCTCTCCAGCCATGCAAGAAAGTGCATTTGATGCGCTTGTTGCAAGGAATAAATATGTTTTACGTGAGTATATCAACGCCTTTGACGGTAAAACAATAGGAGGTCATAAAGTTACCGAAAGTGGTCTCATAGCTGCGGCACATTTATGCGGAGCTGGAAACGTTAAGAAATTTCTTGACTCTGGTGGTGAGGATGTATTTGCAGATGCAAATAATGTACCTCTCACATCTTATCTAAGTCGCTTTGGCAACTTTGATACATCAATTATCCCCGCAAATGCGTCGGCAAAAGCTACTTTATAATTACTAAAAACCCAGACACTAATAGGTCTGGGTTTTTTATTGCGCATTATTTAAGGATCTATATAGTTGAATGCCTTATGTTAAAGTAGTGTTATGTCTTGCTATTGAGGAAGTTTTCTGGTCTACTTTTGTACTGTTATTGTATCGTCTAGTAGTGTAAATTGACGTTTTGAAGTGGGATTGATTGTAGAGAGGAGAGCGTTTTTAAGTCTATTAGGTGTTGTAAGAGGTGTAAATAACCTCGTAAATGCAAGTAAATGAGCACAGAACAGTGCTTTTGAGTGATTTGCCGATTAGGCTTGTCCATTACTCAAGATAGTTGTATTTTTGCGCGCCGAAATAGAGAGCACTTTAAGAAAGGTTTTAATTATGACCTTTTGGCGATCGAAAAGCAACCCTATGCTAAGAAACTTGACTAAAGTTACTGTATTACCTTTTATGTTAGGTATACTGATGATTTCCCCAACATCTGACGAAACATATGATTTTACTCACTACGCTACAGATGGAACATCTCTAGATTACAGTGTTGCTCTTCCTAATGAAACTGAAGAAGTTCCATTTGTTTTTAACCCTACACCACTTACCGGAAAAAATTATACAGGTTTTAAAGAAGCACTTGCTTTTAAAGAATCGAGAGGTGATTACTTAACAATTAATCGTTTTGGTTACCTTGGGAAGTATCAATTTGGTGCATCCACTCTGGACCTTCTAGGTATTGCAGATGGATCTGAGTTTTTAGAAGATCCGCTACTTCAAGAACAGGCTTTTTTATTAAATGCTTCCCGAAATAAATGGGTACTTAGACGTGATATTAAGCGTTTTGAAGGACGCTGGATTGCAGGAGTACGAGTGACGGAGTCGGGTATACTTGCCGCAGCTCACCTTGCTGGACCTGGTAGTGTGAAGAAATTTTTAAGATCTGGTGGAGAAATTGGTTTTGCAGATGCCTTTGGGACTAACATACGTAGCTATATCTGTCTCTTATACACATCTGACGCTGCCGACGAAGAGGATAGTGTAGA
>CAJXSW010000099.1 GCA_913060645.1 uncultured Dokdonia sp.
ATCTACACTATCCTCTTCGTCGGCAGCGTCAGATGTGTATAAGAGACAGGGATAGCTTGACTGTGGTGGTCCATTAATTGGGATTTTTGCACCTAAGTACGTAGGTTCTTTATTTATAGTCAACTCCAGAAAAGCTTTTACATTTGCTAGTAATTCTCTGCGCTTATTTGCGCTTTCTCTCTGGTAGGTACGTTTGTCACCCACAAATCCATAGTACGTAAGGCCTAATTTATTTGCGATATATAGTGCTCGTGGCAAGTGAAATTCTTGAGTAACCACAATAGCCTCTTTAACGTTGAAAACAGAACTTGCTCTATACATACTATCATAAGTGTCAAAGCCGGCATAATCTAGAAAGATATCATCTTCTGGAACACCTTTGTCCATAAGGTATGCTTTCATTGCCTTAGGCTCATTATAAGAAGCAGTGCCGTTGTCTCCAGAAAGTAGAAAACGTTTTACTTTGCCTTCATTATATAATTTGAGAGCACTTGCCACACGGTCTTCTAGCATCGTTGATAGATTGCCATTTGCTCTCACACTAGCACCTAGTACTATTGCTGTGTAGGCTTCTGGCACTTTTGAGCTACGAGTAAAAGTTTGATTCTTTGTACTTGATTCAATATGGTGAGAAAGTCCGAGCACTCCACAAATAAGGAGGATAATCCCAATGAGAGCGACGGCAATAAATTTCTTTAGATGTTTAAGCACTAAGCGTTATCTATTATTTTAATAGGTTTCTTTTCATCATTGATAGCAACAAAGGTAAACGTTCCAGCTACTGCGAGTTCGCGGTCATAATTGTACATATCTTCTTTATAAATCTCAACGCGTACTACGCAGCTTGTATTGCCTACTTTTTCAATACGAGCAATTAATTCTACAATAGTTCCTTGCGGAATGGCTTTAGTAAAGTCTATTTGGCTAGTAGATATGGTAACTACTTTCTTTCGGCTAAAGCGTGTGGCGCATATAAAAGCTGCTTCATCCATCATATGCATTGCAGTCCCGCCAAAAAGGGTATCGTAATGATTTGTAGTATTAGGAAACACCGCTTTAAAGATGCGAGTTACAGAATTTTCAATACGTTCTTCAAGAGTAATCATGCTTGTTTAATCATTTTATATAATTACTAGACAAAATATGTGCAGTACGTACTTCTAAGTGTATCTTTGCAAGGTCTTAAAATAGAACAAATGCCACAAGTAATAGAAGCTTTAAAATGGAGATATGCGACTAAAAAGTTTGACAACACGCGCATACTTCCAGAATCAAAAATAGCGATTGTAAAAAACGCATTTAACCTCACTGCTACTAGCTTTGGGCTACAGCCAGTACGATTAGTTGTAGTAAGTAATAAAGAGAAGCAAGAAGCTCTCGTTCCTTTATCAATGAACCAGCGACAAGTAGCAGATGCTTCACATGTACTCATTTTCTGTATTGAAAAGCAGGTGGATGAACATTATGTAGAAAACTATTTTGATAACGTAAAAGAAATCAGAAACACGCCAGAAGAAATTATAAAGCCATTTAAGAATTACCTTCTTGATCATTTTAAAGGCGCTACAAATTCAGAAAATGACTTGTGGGCTTCAAAACAAGCATATCTTGCTATGGGTAATTTGCTCACCGTTTGTGCGATTGAAGAAATAGATGCCTGCCCTATGGAAGGTTTTTCTCCAGAAGGATATGATGAGTTTTTTGATCTTGCTAATAAAGGATTGCAGTCTGTTTTAGTAATGCCTATAGGCTATAGAGCAGAAGATGATATGTTTTCTACTATGAAAAAAGTGCGCAAAACCTTGGACAATGCGGTCCTTGATTTGTAACTTTCCACAGAATATAGGGCTGTAACACAATATTGTGGCAGGATTCTTGTTATTTTCTAAAAGTTTATAACTTTGCAGTAGCCCTAATTTTAGTACAATGAAACATATAGCATTTTTATTATTCTTTATTTCGACAGTAACATTACAAGCTCAAGAAGCTAAATGGCATACTGATTTTGACAAAGCAAAAAAGGTAGCGCAGCGCCAGGGAAAGCCTATTATCATGTATTTTACAGGTAGTGATTGGTGTGGACCTTGCAAAATGCTTAAGAAAGATCTCTGGGAGACGGATGAGTTTATACAACAAGCAGACGATTTTGTATTGCTTGAGGTAGATATCCCTTTTAGAGAAGATATCATTTCTCCAGAACAAAAGAAGAAGAATATGAAGCTTCAAGACAAATACAATAAGGATAAATCTTTTCCTACTGTACTCTTACTAGACTCAAATGGTAGAAGAAAGGATGAAGTTTCTGGATATAGTATGCTTAGAGATACAGCACCTTACTACGCTTTTTTTAATAAGGCAAGGCGTTCGAGATAGTGCAAGCATTTACAATCGTATATAAAACGTTCGGCATATGCTGAGCGTTTTTTTTTATGCTTTCGCGAAAGCGTAACCCTCAAATCCTCCATTAAAAAGATACTGCTAACAAAATCTCTCTTGTTCTAATTAACAATAAGCGAACTTCTTATCTTTGACCACCTTTAAATAGATTTATGTCAAAAGTAGTTTTAATCACTGGGGCTTCCTCAGGAATAGGTTTAGCCATTGCTCAGTATCTTGTAAACCAGTCGTATACTGTATATGGAACGAGCCGTAACCCAAAAAATAATATAGAGAAAGGAGTGCATATGGTTGCGCTAGATGTTACAAAACCAGCGACTATTGCGGCTGCTGTGACGTCTGTATTAGAGAAGGAAGGGAGATTAGACTACCTGATTAACAATGCTGGAATGGGTATTACGGGTCCTCTAGAGGAAACACCAGATGCCGAAATTAAAAGAGTCTTTGAGACTAATTATTTTGGAGCTCTAGAAGTAATAAAAGCTGTCTTGCCTACGATGCGTGAACAGCGCAGCGGTATGGTAATTAATATTACCTCAATAGCAGGATATATGGGATTACCATATAGAGGTATTTACTCTGCGACCAAGGGTGCCTTGGGGATTACAACAGAGGCGTACCGTATGGAGCTTAAAGAATTTAATGTAAAGATGACTACGGTTGCTCCAGGTGACTTTGCTACTAATATTGCTGCAGGCCGTTATCACGCACCAGTACTTGAAAACTCCCCATACAAAGAGAATTATAAGAATACACTCTCATTAATGGATGCGCATGTAGATGAAGGAATGGATACGATAATCATGGCAAAAGTGGTGAAACGCGTAATGGAGTCTAAAAACCCTAAAGTGCATTATCGCGTAGGATTCTTTATGCAGCGTTTTAGTATTGCGCTCAAGCGCATACTGCCAGATACTTGGTATGAAAAGCTACTTCTTAATCATTATAAACTTTAGTTAACAAACAATTAAACACGCTCTTAGCTTCTGCACATCACTTTTAGCTACATTTGTGTAAAATCATAAAAAGAAAAGACTATGAAATTTTTTATAGATACAGCAAACCTTGACCAAATTAAAGAAGCACAAGATTTAGGAGTTCTTGATGGTGTTACCACAAATCCATCATTAATGGCCAAAGAAGGCATTACTGGACGTGAAAATATATTACAACATTACGTAGATATCTGTGAGATTGTAACAGGAGATGTAAGTGCAGAGGTGATTGCTACCACTTATGACGAGATGGTAAAAGAAGGGGAGGAGCTTGCTGCATTACACGAGCAAATCGTAGTAAAAGTACCTATGATTAAGGATGGTATTAAGGCTATAAAATATTTTTCTGATAAAGGAATACGTACAAACTGTACACTAGTATTCTCATGTGGACAAGCTTTACTAGCGGCTAAGGCTGGTGCAACATATGTTTCTCCATTTATAGGAAGACTAGATGACATCTCTACAGATGGATTAAATCTTATTGCAGAGATTCGTCACATTTATGATAACTATATGTTTGAAACTCAAATTCTAGCAGCATCTGTACGTCACACAATGCACGTAATAGATTGTGCAAAAATAGGAGCAGATGTAATGACGGGACCTTTATCATCTATAGAGGGATTATTAAAGCACCCACTTACAGATAGCGGTCTTGCAAAATTCTTAGCAGACTACGAGAAGGGTAATAACTAATCCTTGTTTCCCACCAATAAAAAACCCCTTTTACTGCAAAGTAAAAGGGGTTTCTTATTTCTATAAGTGGGTGGCTATTGATTTAAATAAGCCAGTAGTTCGTTTTCAAATTTAGAGTTGTGCAAGTTTGCGTGACTGTTTAAGATCTTCCCGTCTTTATCAAGCACGATGGTCTTGTTAATATCATTGAGCACAAGTTGTTTTCTAGCTTGCTCTGGTTTTGAAAGTCTATATTCTTTAGACTCATCAAAATCATTTTTCTTTAAGTGAAGCATCCATTTATTATGCTCTGTATTCACATTAATGGCTATAAAATTAAATTCAGGATACTTTACTTGCAACTCGCGAGCTTTAGCATGAGAGTTGTCCATATGAGCCATTCTTAAATAAGACCAGAAAAATAATACCGTAGGCTTTGTGATGCGACTAGATAGAGTATTCATTCCAGAATCTGCACCTACAATCATGACATCAGGAATCATATTTCCTGCTTGCATAGATTTGTTATTGTCATATAACGCATCGACTAGTGCAACAGTTTCATCAGAAGTAGAGACTTCTTTTATTTCGTCAAAAAGCTTATCTACTTCGTCTAGATTATTGCTGTTTGCTATAAAAATACGTGACATTTGAGATAAAAGTCGCTCCTTAAGGTCTTTGTTTTTGATAAGGCTATCTAAAACTGCTATCTGGTGATGATTGTGTATGTATGAAGTGCGATTATAATCGTTCTCCTTTCCATAACGAAGGTAGGTTAGGTTATTAATGTAAGAAGCAAGATATCTTCTAAAACTATATAGTTCTTCAAGATTGGGATTGTTTATATCTATGCTTTCGCGAAAGCTATAAAAATCATTAGGTAAGCTATCAATGAAGGATAACTTGTCTTTACCATAATGAGCAAATGGATACCATTCTTTACGCTGGTAATTATCAAATTCTGTTACAGATGTTGCAATTTCAATAAATTCATCCGAATAATCCTTATCAAGCAAAAACTTATCTAGTTCCTCTTTATGAGTAATCGTCATAGAATCTAGCGTCTTCTGAAAGTTCTTTGGGTTTTTTTGATATTTTTTCTTGATGCTTTCGTTTTCACTCTCCCAATGCAAATACATGTCTAGTAAAAAAGTACTCTTTTCTGCCCCATATCCAGAAAAACTAAGTGACTCATCAAAATCTTTAGTGTTTACTCTTAATAATATACTGTCTCCTTCTTCTATATGAACAAGTTGATGTTCTCCATGTTCTAGTCTGTAAAGTCCTGGTTGAAAATTGTCAAATTTATATAGAAACCTATTTCTTCTGTCTAGTGGAATACTATCTGTAACAACTTCTCCCTTACGTAGCAGCACATAACTCTGTACAGGGTTAATAATCTGCCCACCTAGATATGTCCCTTGAGATTTGTCATCTTCGTCAAAAACGCAGCTAGTAAGGGTGGTGGATAGAATAACTAAGAGTAGGAGGTACTTCATAAAGGTCAATTTACACTAAAAAGGTAGCTTATATGGCTATTTCCAAAAGTAACTTTAATGACTTTTGCATGTTGTTAACATATCGTTAAAAGCATTTTGTGTTTGTTATGATTAAACTTTCTTTAATTATAGGTATTTTTGCACGCTCAAAATAGAAGTTTTTTATGTTATCAGTCTCTAATCTTTCAGTTCAATTTGGTAAGCGCGTTTTATTTGATGAAGTTAATACTTCATTTCTTAACGGTAACTGTTACGGCATCATAGGTGCCAACGGTGCAGGAAAGTCTACCTTTTTAAAAATACTTACAGGTCAACAAGATCCTACCTCTGGTCACGTGCATTTAGAGGCTGGAAAGCGTATGTCTGTACTAGAGCAAAACCACTATGCTTATGATGAGTATAATGTCCTTGAGACAGTGGTGATGGGTAACAAGCCTCTTTATGAAATCAAAGCAGAAATCGATGCACTGTATGCAGACTATACGGATGAAAATGCAGATCGTATCGGAGAGCTTCAAGTAAAATTTGAAGAAATGAATGGTTGGAATGCAGATAGTAATGCTGCAACTATGCTTTCTAACCTTGGTATCAAAGAAGAGCATCATTATACAATGATGGCAGATCTTGATGGTAAGCAACGTGTACGTGTGCTTATTGCACAAGCGCTTTTTGGAAATCCAGATGTACTTATCATGGATGAGCCTACAAACGACCTGGATTATGAGACAATCTCTTGGTTAGAGAATTTCCTTGCAAACTATGACAACTGTGTGATTGTTGTATCGCATGACCGTCACTTCCTTGATGCTGTGTGTACACATATTTCAGATATTGATCACAATAAAATCACGCACTACAGTGGTAACTATACTTTCTGGTATGAGTCTTCTCAACTAGCAGCGAGACAACGTGCACAACAGAATAAAAAGTCTGAGGAGAAGAAAAAAGAACTTCAAGAATTTATTGCTCGTTTCTCTGCAAACGTTGCAAAATCTAAGCAGGCAACATCTCGTAAGAAGATGATTGATAAGCTAGATATAGAAGAGATTAGACCTTCTAGTCGTCGTTACCCTGGTATTATTTTCGATAGAGATCGTGAGGCTGGAGATCAGATTTTTAACTGTGCTGGTCTAACCGCTACTTTAGATGGTGAAGTCCTATTTAAGGGAGTAGATATGAACTTAAATAAAGGAGATAAGGCAGTGTTGTTTTCAAGAGATAGCCGTGCAACATCTGCTTTTTATGAGATTATCAATGGTAACCAGCAAGCAGATAGTGGGACCTTTGATTTTGGAGTGACAACCACGCAATCTTACTTACCACTAGATAACGCATCTTACTTTCAAGATGGAACGCTTAATCTTGTAGACTGGTTACGTCAGTATGCGCAAACAGAAGAAGAAAGAGAAGAGGTTTTCTTAAGAGGTTTTCTTGGTAAAATGATTTTCTCTGGCGAAGAGGCGCTTAAAATGTCTAATGTCCTTTCAGGAGGGGAGAAGGTACGTTGCATGATTTCAAAAATGATGATGAAGCGTGCAAATATCCTTATGGTTGATGAACCTACTAACCACTTGGATCTAGAATCAATTACAGCGTTTAATAATGCACTTAAGAACTTTAAGGGCACTGTGATGCTTACAACACATGATCATGAGTTTGCGAGCACGGTAGGTAACCGTGTGATAGAATTAACGCCTAAGGGTGTTATAGATCGCTACATGAACTTTGATGAGTACATGAGCGACAAGAGCATAAAAGAACAACGTATGGCAATGTATGAGTAAGGCTAAGCCTTACTCTTGTTCATAAAATGTGTGATGAGCATATAGCTACAAAAAACAATAAGGCCTCCACTTAGCACAATGCGCAAAGTAGGAAGCTCTTCACCCTGAAGTAACGGTGAGAGTCTCCAGATGGAGAGTCCTAAGAAAAATACATATAAGAGAAGACGGCCAGAAGATAATTCTGGCTTTTTCTTTTCTGGTGCTGGTCTTGTGATTCTATTGATTGTTACTTTCGGCGCTTCTTGTTGCGATAGATTGTTTAATTCCTCGTCAGATAGTGCGTTGTTTGAAAAGTCTTCAAGAGCAATTTCTACAATATGTTTTGCCTTTACCAGATACTCTTTATCAACAAGCAATCTAGATTGATCAGGAGAGCCTAGGGCATAGCCTGCCAGCTTTGCACTCTCGTTATCATCTCTCACTATACTAGGAATGTCTTTTTCCTCTAGAATGGCCTGTAATCTTTTTATTTCTATGATAGACCCAGTGTGGATTTTTTCATAACGAGAGTCTGGAAGTATGCTCATATATTATATTGGTAAGTTTATCTTGTTTTGTCGTATTTACTATTCCATATCGCTTTGTTGAAGTTCTTACCTAATGCAAAAGCATAAAATAGAACTACCGCTCCGATGGACTTAAACATAAAGAAAAATACCATAATATCTTGACCAAAATCTTGATTCTTTGTAAAAAGACCGTCTGGTGTTAAAAGCGTGGCGATTAAACTAATAAGTACAGTCGTGACTATTAGGTTCTCAACAGACTTAAATGACCATGCCCATTGCTTTCTAAAAGGATTAAGATCATTACCCCACTGGTGTATTAGATAGTAATAACCATTACCCATAGGAGCAAATAATAATGGATCATCTGCTTTTTCTAGCACAAACATTTTTGAAGGTGCAATGATTTTAAAACCATCAAGCTCCGTGTGATGCGTATTCTCTAGGTACTTAATATTATCTAGTACTTCTTGAGGATATTTTCCTTTAAAGTATTTGGTATCGAGAAAACGCAGTCTATAGTCTACACATATTTTCTCTATTTGTTTAATGTGGAAGATTTTTGAGGTTTCAAGTAGGTCAAAGTCGAACTCATTATAACCTGCCTCAGAAGCTCCATTTAGGGTTTTGAGGATTCCGCTTTCGCGAAAGCGGTCTTGATCAAAAACCTGTTGTACTTGTGCTAGGATATCTTGTTCTTGCTCACTTTTACTGCGCTCACGAAGTAACTTTTCGTGAATGTTGGTTCCGGATAATAGCATCTTTTTTTCTTTTAAAGATACAATACAAATGCGATAATGTCAATGGGAATAATTGATACTAGGTGATTTATGTATTAATTAAACAAAACAGTTAAGAAAATATGAGCCAAAAAAAAGCTCTTAGATACATCAAGTATCTAAGAGCTTCAAAATAGTACAGCTACCTTACTATCGAAGTGTAGCTCCTAGTTCTTTTTCAAAACGCTGTTGCAATTTATTCATCGTTTTGTCTATCTGCTTATCTGTAAGTGTCTTGTTTTCGTCTTGTAACAAGAAGCTTACTGCATAACTTTTCTTGCCTTCAGGAAGGTTTTTACCTTCATAAACGTCAAAAAGATTTACATCTTTAAGTAATTGTTTCTCGGTTTGCTTTGCAATGGTTGCAATATCTTCAAACTGAACATTTATATCTAGTAGAAGTGCAAAGTCACGACGTACAGAAGGATATTTTGGAATGTCCTTAAATTTAACATTATTACGAGCAGCAATCTCTAAAATAGCATCCCAGTTAAAATCTGCATAATACACATCTTGTGATAAGTCAAATTTCTTAAGAATACTTTTCTTAACGATACCGTAGCTTACTACTTGTTGCTTTCCTAGTGAAAGTCCTACGGCCTCAGAAAAAATATCATTCTTCACTGCGGAAGATCGAACTTTATTAATCCCTAACTTTTCTAGTACAGCGCTTACTACACCTTTTAGGTAATAGAAGTTAGTAGGAGTGGTAGGGTTAGTCCATGATTCTTCGGTGCGACTTCCAGTAACAAAGAGGGCAAGGTGCTTATCTTCCTTGCGCTCCTCTGTATAGTTATGGTACGTTTTACCAAACTCAAAGAGTTTAATGTTTCCTCTACGACGGTTTACGTTGTATGAGATAGCTTCTAGTCCAGAAAATAACATAGACTGTCGCATCACACTCAATTCTTTCCCTAGCGGATTAAGCATCTCAACTTGATGCTCCTCCTTAAGATTTTCAGAAAGTGCTGTATATGCCGGTGTAGTAAGACTATTTGCCATCATCTCATAAAAACCTTGAGCGGCAAGTTGGTTTCCTATCACGTCGCTTACTTTGTGATCGTCAAATTTTGAACTTGAAGACACCGTAGCATTAAGCTTTTTACCAAAGGTGATATTGTTATAGCCATACACTCTTAGAATTTCTTCTATAACATCTGCCTCGCGAGTTACATCGTTTCTAAAAGCAGGTATGGTCATCCCGATACCACTTTCTGTAACGTTATTGATTTTGATATCTAGTGACATCAAGATTCCTTTAACAACTTCTTTAGGAAGTTCTTCTCCTATAAGTTTAGTAGCATTATCAAAGTTTAAGAACACCTGCTGATCTTCTATTTTCTTTGGGTAGATATCTACAATCTCGCTAGTAATTTCTCCACCAGCAATTTCCATAATAAGAAGCGCAGCTCTAGTAAGAGCATACTCTGCAATATTAGGATCGATACCTCTCTCAAAACGGAAAGATGCATCTGTATTTAAACCATGACGTTTAGCCGTCTTACGTACAGCAACAGGATTAAAATAGGCGCTTTCTAAAAATATAGCAGAGGTGTTTTCTGTAACTCCGCTGTGGGCTCCTCCAAAGACTCCTGCAATACACATAGGTTTCTCTGCGTCACAGATCATCAAGTCGTCTTCGTGTAACTCACGTTCTACACCGTCTAGTGTAGTAAACTTAGTACCTGCTTCTACAGTGCGCACTTCGATTTTATCTCCTGCAATCTTGTTTAAATCAAAAGCGTGTAGTGGTTGTCCTAGATCATGCAATACATAATTAGTCGCATCTACAATATTGTTAATAGGAGAGAGGCCTATGGCTTTAAGTCTGTGCTTTAACCACTCTGGAGATTCGCTCACTTTTAAGTCGCTTATTACGACTCCTGCATAACGAGGTGCCTTTTCTGCATCTAGTACTTGAACATCAATTTTGTGCAAGCGCTTCTCAATTTTAAAAGAAGACGTAGATGGAGTGATAAGGCCTTTATTAACCTCATGTTGTAATAAACCGGCCTTAAGATCACGGGCAACACCCCAGTGGCTCATAGCATCTGCACGGTTAGGTGTGAGTCCTATTTCAAAAACTTGATCATTTTCTATATCAAATACGTCGGCGGCTGGTGTTCCAGGGATAAGATCCTCATTAAGAACCATAATTCCATCGTGGCTTTTACCTAGCCCAAGCTCATCCTCTGCACCTGTCTCTTATACACATCTCCGAGCCCACGAGACGGACTCCTATCTC
>CAJXSW010000100.1 GCA_913060645.1 uncultured Dokdonia sp.
GTATTTTAGGTCATCTACTAGCGGCAACCGGAGCTCCGGTAACTGCATTTATAGGTGGCATTACAAATAATTATAATGGTAATTTAATCCAAAAAGGAAGTGACGTTGTTGTGGTGGAGGCAGATGAGTTTGATCGCTCGTTTCTACAGCTTAGACCAGATATTCTCTGTGTGACTTCTATGGATGCAGATCATCTTGATATTTATGAAGATGAGGCAGACCTTATCGCTACGTTTCAAGAATTTGGGGCACTAGCTCCAGAGGATAAGCGTTTTGTGAAAAACGGACTTCCACTTGCTGGAAATACGGTTGGTATTGAAGAGGATGCAGATTATACTGCGCAGCGAGTACGGATAGAGAATGGCGCTTATGTCTTTGACTTGCATTACCCAGGTGGCGTTTTAGAGAATTTACAATTTAGCCTGCCAGGAAGACATAATCTTTTTAATGCTGTAGCTGCATTAGGGATGGCGTTATCGTATGGCAGTCCTAAAGAAAAATTGGTAGAGGCACTAGCGAGTTATTCAGGTGTTAATCGCCGATTTACGTACCGTATCCAGAAAGAAGATATGGTGTTAATAGATGATTATGCGCATCACCCTACAGAAATTGCTGCGGTACATCAAAGTGTAAGAGAGATGTATCCAGAGGAGAGTGTGCTAGCTATTTTTCAGCCACACTTATTTAGTAGAACAAAAGATTTTATGAGCGATTTTGCAGTAGCGCTGTCTCATTTTGATGAAGTAGCACTGCTGGATATTTACCCAGCAAGAGAAGAGCCTATTGCTGGTATTACTAGCGAGGTATTGCTTAGTGAAATGACGCTTTCGCGAAAGCAAATTATACAGAAAAATGAGCTTACTGATTTAGTGAAAGGTACAAATCACAAAATTGTTGTGCTGATGGGGGCTGGAGATATAGGTGTAGAGATTTTAAAAGTAACAAAAGAATTGCGTGGTGAAGATTAACTGGTTTTACATAAAGATGTCGGTTTTACTGCTGTTGACGGTGTTTTTGTTTGCGTTTTCCATTCAAAGAAATGAGGCGCGCACAGTGGCTGAGGTTAGTGTTTCATTTAAAGATGAAAGTGCTCCTTTTGTGACGCGTGAGACCGTTAATAAATTGTTGATAGTAAGTAACGAAAAGCTTGCAGGAAAGGTAAAAGAAAATATAGCTTTGAGTGAGATGGAAAAGCGCGTGAAGGCGCATCCAATTATCAAGAATGCAGATGTTTACGTAACGATGGGTGGTGATATAGGTGTTGCAATAGAGCAACGTAAGCCTATAGCACGACTTAGCGGTGCTATTTCTTTTTATATAGATGAGAGTGGTGAGGTGATGCCATTGTCACAAAATCACTCCGCGCACGTTCCCCTTGTAACCGGAGCAACCGAGAAAGAAATAAGCGAAGTTTATAAGCTTGTAAATTTTATAAGGAAAGATGAGTTTCTTGCAAAGCACATTATAGGTATATCTCGAAGTAAGAATGCAGAGTATACGTTAAAGGCCAGAAAACTAGGGTTCACTATATCACTAGGTATGGTAGAAGCGTTAGAAGAGAGATTTAGTAACTATAAGGCTTTTTATCAAAAAGCGCTTAAAGACAAAAGTTTAGATAAGTATAAAACTATAGAGCTCAAGTATGACGGGCAAGTAGTTTGTGAGAAAAAATAAAACGGGGATTGAGTAAGCTTTCGCTTATTCCGATAGCTATCGGGAGGGAGTAAACTCTCAAAATTAAAGGTATGGAAAATCAAAATATCGCAGTAGGGCTGGACATAGGGACCACGAAGATCGTGGCGATGATAGGGCGGTACAATGAGTACAATAAGGTGGAGATTCTCGGTATAGGGAAGTCTAAAAGTCTTGGTGTACACCGTGGTGTGGTAAATAATATCACCCAGACCATACAATCTGTGCAGCAAGCTGTGCAGGAAGCAGAAGATGTATCAGGAATTAAAATTCAAGATGTAGTCGTAGGTATTGCTGGACAACACATACGCTCTTTACAGCATAGTGATTATATAACTCGTAACAACTCTGAAGAGGTAATTGATGCAGCAGATATTGATGCATTATGTAACCAAGTACATAAACTGGTAATGCTTCCAGGAGAAGAGATTATTCATGTATTACCACAAGAGTATAAAGTAGACGGGCAAAGCGAGATTAAAGAACCTATTGGGATGTACGGTGGTCGTGTAGAAGCAAATTTTCACGTGGTTGTAGGTCAAGTTGCATCCATAAGAAATATAGGTCGTTGTGTGAAAAGCGCAGGGTTAAACCTAGATCGCATCACACTAGAACCTCTAGCATCTGCAAATGCAGTGTTGAGCCAAGAGGAAAAGGAAGCTGGAGTAGCACTTATTGATATAGGGGGTGGTACAACAGATCTTGCCATTTTTAAAGATGGTATTATTAGACATACAGCTGTAATCCCTTTTGGAGGGAATATTATTACAGAAGATATAAAAGAAGGTTGTTCAATTATTGAGAAGCAGGCAGAGCTTCTTAAAATTAAATTTGGTTCTGCATGGCCTGGAGAAAATAAAGATAACGAGATTGTTTCTATCCCTGGATTACGTGGACGTGAGCCTAAGGAGATAACACTAAAGAATTTATCTAAAATCATTCACGCGAGAGTTGTGGAGATTGTTGAGCAAGTGTATCTAGAAATTAAAAATTACGGACACGAGGAGCAAAAGAAAAAGCTCATCGCAGGTATTGTACTAACTGGAGGAGGTAGCCAACTCAAGCACTTAAAACAGCTAGTAGAATATATTACAGGTATGGATACTCGTATAGGATATCCTAACGAGCATCTTGCAGGAGATAGTGATGCAGAGACTACGAGTCCGCTGTATGCTACTGCTGTTGGGTTAGTAATGAATAGTCTCGAGCACGGTTTATATAACAGTCAGTTAGAACCAGAAGAGGAAATTATTGCAAAGGAAGAAGAGGTGTTTACAGAAACCATTAATGAAATACCAGAAACAGATATCGAGGCTAGGCCTAAAAAACCACAAGCGCCTAAAAGAAGCATATTTGATAGATGGGCAGATAAGTTTAAGGATTTTCTAGACAACGCAGAGTAGTCTATTAAATCAGTAAAGAGTAAGTAGGAAATAATAAGATAGCTACGCAAGTAGTAATTGATTGTATAAGAATAAGGGGCAAAAACAAATCATATGAGTACGACACAATTTGATAATATCACATTTGATCTACCTAAAAACCAAAGTCACGTAATTAAAGTGATAGGTGTAGGTGGTGGAGGTAGTAACGCTATTAACCATATGTTCCAGCAGGGAATAAATGGAGTAGATTTTATAATCTGCAATACAGATGCGCAAGCACTTGAGAATAGCACAGTACCTAATAAAATACAACTCGGAGTAGGGCTTACAGAAGGTCTTGGGGCTGGAGCAAATCCAGATGTGGGTGAGCAGGCAGCTATAGAGAGTGAGATGGATATTAAGCAAATGCTTGGTACCAATACAAAGATGATATTTATTACTGCCGGAATGGGTGGAGGTACAGGAACTGGTGCTGCACCAGTTATTGCCAAAATGGCT
Source organism: uncultured Dokdonia sp. (assembly GCA_913060645.1). Lineage (GTDB taxonomy): Bacteria > Bacteroidota > Bacteroidia > Flavobacteriales > Flavobacteriaceae > Dokdonia. The sequence continues at coordinate 3,576 of CAJXSW010000100.1, forward strand.
CGTGAGCTTGATATCCTAGTCGTAGGGATTGTCACGATACCATTCCAGTTTGAAGGTAAAATGCGTAACGAGCAAGCTCAAAAAGGAGTAGATAGACTTCGTGCCCAGGTAGATTCACTTATTGTTATTAATAATAACAAGCTCCGTGAGGTTTACGGTAATCTTGGTTTTAAAGCAGGATTTAGTAAGGCAGATGAGGTTCTTGCAACCGCTTCACGTGGTATTGCAGAGGTAATTACACATCACTATACACAAAACATTGATTTACGTGATGCAAAGACAGTGTTAAGTAAATCTGGTACAGCTATCATGGGTAGCGCTACAGCTAGTGGTACAAGTCGTGCAAATGAGGCGATATCAAAAGCACTTGACTCTCCATTACTTAATGATAATAAAATTACTGGAGCTAAGAATGTATTGTTACTTATAGTTTCTGGTGGTGATGAAATCACGATAGACGAGATAGGAGAGATTAACGATCACATTCAAGCAGAGGCAGGTCACAGCGCAAATATCATTATGGGTGTAGGTGAAGATGACTCTCTAGGTGATGCTATTTCTGTAACTATTATAGCAACGGGATTTAATGCAGAGCAGCAGAATGAGATTGTAAACGTAGAGACTAAGAAGATCATTCATACACTAGAAGAGGAGCAGAGAGCACAGCAAGATTTAATGCCAGATGCTACTGTAGAGATTCCACCTTCGGCACCAGTAGCTCCACAAGCACCGGTTGCTCCTAAGAAAATAGTGCATACACTTGATCTTGATGAAATAGAGGAAAAGAAGCCTACCGCTTTCGCGAAAGCGCCCGCAAAAGAAATTACAAGGCAACAAGCTGTTCCAGAGCAGGCTCCTAAAGCTGAGCCAATACAGCCTCCTGCGCAGCAATATAGTATGGATATAGTTCCTACTACAGATGTAATTAAGAATATTACTGTTGTGTATGATGAGATACTTCTAGAGAATGAAGCAGATTTTGAAATCATTGACACTACAGTGCGTCATGAAGCGACTAGAGTAGAGCATAAAGAGCCAGAAAATAATGGAATGTTGTTTTTTGATATGCCATTAACGACAGAAGCTCCTGTGGAGGAAGATGAGAAGCCTATCATGTTTGATCTTGATGACACTACAGCATCTATTGAGGTGAAGGAGCCTATAGAAATTGTACCTGTAACTGAGCATACTAATGACGGAGAGACTAGATATAGTCTTGAGGATTACATGGAGCTTGAAGAGACACTTTCTAATGCATCTAGTGATGATGATGAAAGCGACATTGAAGAAGAAACAATTGTTTTTGAAACAAAAACTGTTGCTCCTCAACAAAAGCGTGAAGATGACAATGCAGAGATAGACCCTATGAATAGTCCTATCTCACAGATTCTTATAGATAGAGCTTCTGAGCGTAAGCGCAAGATGAAAGAATTCAATTATAAATTTCGCACAAACCAGTCTCGTATTGAGGAGATAGAAAAGCAACCTGCGTACAAGCGTATGGGGATTGATCTAGAAGAAACACCAGCAAAGGATGGAAGTTTATCTAGAACATCACTTTCTACAGATGATAATGATGAAATTCAATTGAGAAGTAATAACTCATTTTTACATGATAATGTAGATTAAGCAGGTACTGCTTAGAGTTTTTAGCGACCCGGTTATCTTCCCCAAGATAGACGGGTTTCTTTTTTATAAGCTACATAGGTGTGTATTTAATTTCACCATTTCTCGTATCTTCGTGACTTCAATAAAATATTTATAATCAATAAAATTATCTCTTAAACTCCATAACGTTATTAGGAGTGTTGAGTACAAAATATATACTATTATGAGCCTATCTACACAAGTGATGACTGCAATGAAAGAAGCTATGAAAGCTAAAGATCAAAATGCATTAACATCGCTACGTGCCATAAAATCTGCAATCTTACTTGCGCAGACAGAGACAGGAGCAAAAGAAGAGATTACCGAAGAGCAAGAGCTTAAGTTATTACAGAAACTTGTAAAGCAGCGTAAGGATAGTGCAGCTATCTTTGCAGAGCAGGGACGTAATGATCTTGCAGATCCAGAAATAGCACAGGCAGAAGTAATCTCTCAATTCTTACCAGAACAAATGAGTGAGGCAGATGTTACTAAAGTAGTAGATGAGATAATTGCCTCAACTGGAGCCCAAGGAATGAAAGATATGGGTAAGGTGATGGGACAGGTAAACGCTAGACTTACTGGAAAAGCAGATGGTAAAACCATCAGTACAATTGTGAAGGCTCGTCTTTCATAATAGTCTTGTAGTCAGTTAATTTTCTTTAAAATTCTCATATAATAGCCTTTAATACGTGAAAGCAGTCTTTTTGTCGAATTGACAACGTAGTTGTGTCATTTAAAAAAAAGGTTTACTAATATTGTGATCCCCAGCGAGACTCAAGCAGTCTTTAAATAAACCCCCTAAATAGTTTTTAACGTTTAACTTTTAGACCAACAGGTTATGAAGGGATTTATGAGGTGCGCCTTTATTCTAGTGATTATTTTTAGTACAATCCATAGTGCTAATGCTCAGCAAGGGAAACTTGCGAGAGCAAATAAAAAGTTTAATCAGTTAGCATATATAGATGCTATTGAGATTTATAAAGACCTCGTAGCAGAGGGTTTTAAATCATATCAAGTTTTTAATAAAATAGCAGAGGCATACTATTATAATGGTAAGTATTCTCAAGCTCAGGAATGGTATGGAAAACTCACAGAAAGCTATGCAGACTCTGTAAGTGATGAGCACTACTTTAGATATGCACAAACACTACGTGCTATTAAAGAATATGATAAGTCTGATGAGATGATGCAAATCTTTGCAGATCGAAGCGGAAATGACTTCAGAGCAAAACTATTCAAAGAAAATCCAGATTATACAAAGGTAGAAGGATACCGAGAAAGTTATTATACGGTTAATATGATACGAGAGATGAACTCTCGATACTCAGATTTTGGCCCGTCATATTATAAGAACCAAGTGATTTTTGCTTCGGCAAGAGATACGGGTTCCATTACAAGACGTATACATAAGTGGAACAATCAGCCATTTCTAGATTTATATAAATCTACTATGAAAGAAGACGGGAGCATGTCTCCGCCTTCACGTTTTCACCGCAAGGTAAATACTATCTTCCATGAGAGTACTCCCACATTTACAAAGGATGGGAAGACAATGTATTTTACAAGAAATAATTTTTCAGATGGAGATTTTGCAAAATCGTCAGATGGGATTAATAAATTGAAGATCTATAAATCTACACTAGTAAATAAGGAAAAGGGAAGTTGGTCTGAAGCGGTTGAAGTTTCATTTAATGAAGAAGAATATGCTACTGCACATCCTGCGTTAAGTGCAGATGGAAAAACTTTATACTTCTCATCAGATAGGCCTGGAAGTGTGGGCTTGTCAGATATTTGGAAAGTAGCTATTAACGGCGATGGAAGCTTTGGTGAACCTGTAAATCTTGGCAAGCCTATAAATACAGAAGGAAGAGATGCCTTTCCATTTATGAGTAGTACAGGAAATCTTTACTACGCCTCAGATGGATACCCAGGGCTGGGAGGACTTGATATTTTTGTGACTAACCCATCTTCAGAAGAGATTACGGTTGCAAGTTTGGGTGAGCCCATTAATAGCTCTGCAGATGATTTTGCGTACATAGTGAATGATACTTTAAAAACTGGTTTCTTCTCTTCAAGTCGTAACCAAGGAATGGGAAGTGATGACATTTATAGATTCAAGCAAAAGGAAAAGCCAGAGCCACGTTGTGACGTAGATGTCTTAGGATTTATCACAGATGCAGTTACAAAGCAACCTATAACAGATGCAAAAGTACAGCTCATGAATGCTGATAATGAAGTGGTAAAAGAGGTAGACGTAAATGCACGCGGCCTGTATAGATTTAGTCTCGTATGCTCAGAAAATTATGTAATACGTGCGACTTCAAAATTATATTATGTAAAGGAGGTGATTGTGATTACACCGGCAGAGCCAGAAACATTACAGAAGGATATAGAGCTTGAGTTGAGACTTACAGAAGTAGGAGTGGGTGATGACCTTGCAAAGCTTCTTAATCTTAATCCTATTTATTTTGATTATAATAAATCTGACATAAGACCAGATGCGGCGTTAGAGCTTACAAAAGTGATATCGGCAATGAAGCAAGTGCCAGATATGGTAATAAGCGTAAGATCACATACAGATAGTAGAGGTAAGGATGACTATAACCTGTCACTTTCAGATAGAAGAGCAAAGTCTACAGTAGCATATATTATCTCTAGAGGTATCGATGCTAGTAGAATTTCTGGTCAAGGTTATGGTGAGACAGAGCTCGTAAATAACTGTGATAACAACTCAGACTGTACAGAGGAGCAACATCAATTAAATCGTCGTTCAGAATTTATTGTGATTACTCAGTAAAGATTTACATTTGCGCTTTCGCGAAAGCAAAATTGAGTAGGCTCAGTAGTTCAACTGGATAGAATATCAGATTTCGGCTCTGACGGTTGGAGGTTCGAATCCTCTCTGGGTCACTAAACGGGAATTTTCAATATTATTTTGAAAGTTCCCTTTTTTATTTCCCTCTAATGTATCTGATAAACAGGCTATTTGAGCAAAAATTGAGTTCACTCTAAAAGTTTGAACTCTCTTGTTTTGGAAGTCATACCCTAAACCATCAGGAAAGACCATATATTGAAGTTTTCTTTTGGTTTCAATATCTCCAGAACTCCACAATAATGGTAGATTGAGCGCATATTTTAAAGCTCGGTCAATCGCTTTTTTGAGGTTTGAACTATCAAAAGTATTATGAGTTAAATTCTTCTTCTTTTCGTTGACTTCAGTGAGTAGCTTGGTTCTAAATTTATCGTATTGCGACTTATTGATCTCTTCAAAAACATATCGCTCTTCTATACGATCCAGTTTTAATTCGATAGCGTTTACTTCTTTTGTGAGTCTTTCAGAATCTTCTATGGCTTCTTTGTTCATACTTACAAACGTATAGTGAAGCATTTCTCTTAATGGAGCGATGAACTTTTCATCTTTTAAGGTATAAGTTTTTAACAGCTGTAAAAACTCTTGGTGTAGCTTTTTTGCACTTCTATTCTCCTTGCTTCCTTTACGTCTGTTCTTATAGTAGTACAATCCTTTTTTCTTGACTACAAAACCTGTGTAAGGTGTTCCGCAAACTGTGGATTTCAGAAAAGTTTTTAAAGGTAGGTTTTCATCATCAAAGGAATATTTTCTTGTTTCTGCTCCAGCATTGAGTAGATTATGAATCTTGAGAAATACTTCTCTACTGATTAAAGGCGGATGCAATCCTTCGATAATTTCTCCAGGAATAAGACTATTTACTATGAGGCCACAATAAAACGGATTTCTAAACAAATCACTCAATCGCTTATCGTTGATGTTAAGACCTTTTTTCTGTAGTTTTTTAGCAATATCCACGTGAGACATATTGCTATTTGCTTTCCATAAGAATGCTTGTTTCAGAAGCTTTCCTTCTTCTGTAATAACAAAGTTGGGTGTTTTTCCTTTTCCTGGATTAGCATTAGTATAACCAAATGGATACGCGCCTGTCCAATGTCCCTTGCGAAGTTTTTCTTGCATTCCAGAAACAGACTTATCTCTTCTTAATTCGTTATCAAACTGAGAAAACATATAATAAAGGTTCTGCTGGAAGGAACCAGCACTTGTAGAGGTGTCGACCTCTTGAGTAGCCGATATGGTGACTATTCCTTGCTTTTTAAGTTGGTCACTTATGTAAGCGCCATTTGCTCCAGTTCTTGAAAACCTATCATAAGAGTAAACTATAATATATCCTACGTTGCTTCTGCGCTTGACATAGTTAAGCATCTTTTGAAATTCCTTGCGCTCATCACTTTTAGCCGACTCGTAAGTTCCACCGAAATACTCAATAACTTCAAGACCTTTCTTATCAGCTAGCTGTTTACAATATTTCAGTTGGGTTTCAAGACTTGCATTATTTTCTGCCTGTTCTTTTGTAGAAACGCGTGTGTAAATAACTGCCTTTCCATCAATTCGTAATTTTTGTCCCTTGCCTGTTTTGGCAAATTTCTCAAATATGGCTAAGTCTTTCATTTTAATTTCTATTTTGGATGTGGTTGCATAATAGGTGTGCAAACTCTTCCATAATTCTTAAAGTAGATGTTGCCTGCGAGTCGTTATAATGCTCAAATCCTTTAAACGTTTTGAGACGAGCGGCGGTCATCTTTGTTTTTTCTAATTGTAATTGTTTACTCTCACTATCTTTAAATGACATTGTTAAGCGATAAACACTGGGCTCTTTTATAGAGTCCTAAATGTTGACTGTAAAATCGCTAGCGTTTAACTAGCTTTCGTTTTACGTGCCACGCTAAAAATACTTTTATCATCAAGTATAATTTCAAGACGTCTATAGTCTCGATGCTGTATTAATTCTGCAACCTGAGCTGCGTTTTCATTACTTTCTGTATTTGATTTCCCTTTGCATTTAAATGAATCATATTTTTGGTTCATTAATATCAAGACCGCCTGTACTTCATCTCTCGTCAAGCCTTGCGACCATTCAGTATTTGGCTGATTAAACAACCATCTAATGCTGCGACTGACCATATCGTTTAAGTAGATGACAATATGATTTTCTGGTTTTTGTTCTTGAAAAATCTGATTAGCATCTACTCTGTCTCTTATACACATCTCCGAGCCCACGAGACGGACTCCTATCTCGTAT
>CAJXSW010000101.1 GCA_913060645.1 uncultured Dokdonia sp.
TCTACACTATCCTCTTCGTCGGCAGCGTCAGATGTGTATAAGAGACAGCTTTATACCTAATTAATATATAAAGTGATTAACGGTGCAAAATTACCAATTATACTTTCCTTAGTAAGAGAAGCAAGCCTTTTTCTTTGGGTAGGAAAAAGTATCTGTCTACACTAACTTTCCTCTATATGCTAGTGAGATCATATTATGTGATAAAAGTAAGTTCTTGTCCTTCACGTAAGATGAGAGATAAGATATGACCAGTTTTCTTTGATCTGTTGTAAGATGCTTATATGCTGGCTTAGCAATCTGAGTATCCCACTTTGTGCCTATTACATTATCTAGCGCAATGCGTAGATAGCAATGATTTTGAAAATTAAGGTCAGGATAATGACTTACTAATAGTTCAGGTATTTCAAGGTAATAGGTTTTAAAATCTAAGGCTGTGTCCATAATTAAGCAGAAATAGCAAGTGATACAATATGCGGATTTTTATGTCTACGTAAATAACTTCTCAATATAATGTCTGTATGATACGTACTTTTTTTAGGTAATAAATGTGAGGCTACTTCATCAAAATGACTCACTTGCTCTGTCTCAGGTACAAAGCCAAAACCTTTATAAACACCTTTGTCTATGTATATGAACGCTGTTTCATCTTCGGTGCGACCGTCTTCCTTTATAATGTAACTCTCATTTTCTGCATCAAAGGATTGTAATGCCTCGCGAACGCGGAGATTATAATCAGACACAGATTCTTTATCACTACAGATACCTTTACAATTTTTTAAACTGTAATGTGAGCACTCATCAAAGGTTGCTTGAAGTCCGCAAAAACGTGGGCATAATTCATGCATCTCACAAAGCTCCATGAGTCGCTCTGTGGCTTTAGCCCTAGTAAATACTTTTTGAGTAGCTGTATGTCTATATTTTGTCTTGGCTACCGCGAGCTGTATGATACCTTTTCTATTCTCATACGATATAATAGAGTAGGTGCTTGTGGGTATTTTTTGAGCTCTATTGAACTTTGGGAAATATTGCTGGATATATTCAGATTCCAGTAATAGTGCGCAAAGTTCGTTACCAGTAACTTCATAATCTATTTGATAGGTTTCTTGACCTAATAAATATTCCTTATTCTTTTTATCGTAAAAATGTGAGAGAACTCTCTTCTTAATATTAATAGCCTTACCCACGTATATCACTTTACCTGCGCGATCTTTAAATAAGTATATTCCAGCAGTTTCTGGTAATTCTTGAATAATGCGTGATGGTAAATGTGGTGGGAGCGTGGCTTCTTTAGAACGAACATTAAGAAAGGAACTCATTACTTTACCATCTTCATCGAGGGTAAGCAATCTTTTAAAGAGAATTACAGTAGCATCTGTATCTCCTTCGGCTCTGTGGCGATTATTAAGAGGAATTCCTATGGAGGCGCAAAGATTACCTAATGAGTAGCTGAATAGACTAGGTATAAGCTTTCGCGAAAGCCTAACCGTACAAAGTTTCTTTCGAGTAAATGAGTGACCGAGTCGCTTAAACTCGCTACGCAACACGTTGAAATCAAAAGTGACATTATGTGCTACAAATATGGCCCCTGAGGATATCTCAATAATTCGATCTGCGATTTCATTAAACAGTGGTGCATCTGCCACCATAGCGTCATCTATACCCGTAAGATTGGTAATAAATGGCGGAATGTATTGTTCAGGATTTACTAGTGCAGTAAATTTATCTACTACCTCACCATCTTTAAGGCGTACCGCACATATTTCTGTAATGCGATTGCCATTAATTCCTTTTCCCGTAGTTTCTACGTCTATAACACAATGATATGTAGGCTCTGTCTCATTCATAAATGAGTTACAAAGTTACTCTTTATTTCGAGATATTAGGAATAATTCCTAAAAAATGGAAAATATTGTGAATGCTATTTTAAAAAAGTGAATCCTATTGGTAAGAAATTAGTGTTTGATCTCGTCAAGTGCTTTTTTAAACTCTTCCCAGCTCACACTATCATTACCATCTTTACTATATCCGTCTATTAATGCAGAGGCAACCATAGACCTTATAAAACCACTTATTTCTGCTTTTTTCAATAGTTCTTTAATTTCATCCTTTGATAAAGTACCATTACCATCTTCGTCAAAAAAAGCAAAAGCCTGCTCTGGACTATCAAATTCTTGTGTAATTAAGATTTGAAGTTTCTTGAGAATCATATCTTTAGTAGCCATACAAATTTTCTTTTATAATGATGTGAGTAAGGTTTTATACTCGCCTTAAGAGATAAAAGTACAACTTCACTTACTGGCATCAAAAAGATAGTTGGTTATGATTTCAATTTTTCACGAAAGTGAAAACCTTATGATAATGAAAACATTGTTTTAACAACGCATTAACCGCAATGGGCGAGAGCATGGACTAATTTTGTAAAAAAAAGTCTCATGGAAAATTATAAAGAACTCTTAAGCCCGTTAAACACTGAGCATTTTAAATTAAAAAATAAGGTGGTAATGGCGCCTCTTACGAGGTCTAGATCTACTGCGGGACATATCCCGACAGATATAATGATTCAGTATTATGGTGAGCGTGCCGGTGCAGGACTTATAATAACAGAAGGAACGTCGCCATCACTTAATGGTGTGGGATATCCTCGTATACCGGGTATTTATAGTCGCGAGCAAGTAAAGGCTTGGACGCCAGTTGCTACTGCTGTACACAAAAATGGTGGAAAAATATTTATGCAACTTATGCATTCTGGTCGTATATCACATCCAGATAACATGTCTGATGATGCAGTAGTATTTGCTCCATCTGCTATTAGACCAGAAGAAACGAAGATGTATGTAGATGGAAAAGGCGAATTACCTATTCCAGAACCTACAGCGATGAGCGTTGAGGATATAGAGCATACCATAGAGGAGTACGTTAATGCGGCAAAAAATGCTATTGAAGCTGGTTTTGACGGCGTAGAAGTTCATAGCGCAAATGGTTATTTATTAGATCAGTTTTTAAATACTGGAACAAATAAGAGAGATGATAACTACGGTGGTTCTGTAGAGAATAGATGTCGCTTTACACTTGAGGTTACAGAACGAGTTGTAGCAGCATTAGGTAAGGAAAAGGTTGGAATTCGTTTATCACCTAATGGAGCAATGAATGACCTAGGACCTTTTGACAGTCAGAAAGAGACATTTGATTACCTATCTGCAAAATTAGAAGAGATTGCACCAGTTTATATACATCTCGTCAACCATGAATCTATGGGGGCACCAGGATTACCAGCAGATATTAAGAAAAATATACGTGACCGTTTTAATGGTTTACTTATTCTTAGTGGTGGTTATGATGCTGCCAAAGCAAATCAAGATTTGATAGATAAGAAAGGAGATTTAGTCGCTTTTGGACGTAATTTTATAGCAAACCCAGATTTGGTTAAGCGTTTTGAAGAAAATGCTTCTCTCAATGATCCTAATCCGGATACGTTTTATACCCCTGGAAAAGAAGGTTATATTGATTATCCTACACTCCAAGAGCAAAAAGATAAAGCATAACTTTTAAACCCTTGCAAAAGGGTTTTTTTATGGAAAAAACAGATAATTATATGACGGCAGACCAAGGTAGGCGTTCTTTTAAAATAAAGGATGTGCCTCGACTTATGGTTGACACTTATAAAAAATGGATGGCATCAGACCCATTTAAGTTAAGTGCTATCGTTGCCTATTATGCCATCTTATCACTGCCTGCACTTGTTGTTATTATTTTAAACATTGTAGGAGCTGTGTGGGGTAGAGATATCGTTCAAGGAGAACTACTTGCTGAAATTACTAAAGTCTTAGGACAAGAAACAGCAGAGTCTATACGACTCATGATGGTAGACCGAGGAGATGAAGAAACAGGTTTTTTTACAGCTACAGTGGGTATTTTAGTGCTATTATACGGTGCAACGGGTGTTTTTTTTCAATTACAGCAGGCGCTAGACACGATATGGGGAGTTAATCTCAATGAGCAAGATGGGATTCTTAATATTATAAAAAGTAGGGCGAAGGGATTTGGATTTATTTTAATTATTGGGTTCTTACTTCTCATCAGTTTTATAGCCACTTCACTACTTAGTGCATTTTCAAATAGACTAGCAGAATTTTTACCAGCCTCTTTAATAAAGTTTATTTTTGTAATAGATATTGCAGTCTCATTTATGGTGATATATACGCTATTTGCTGCATTATTTAAGTTCTTACCCAGCGTTTATGTGCGCTGGAAAGCAGTACGAGTAGGCGCCGGTCTTACAACCATCTTATTCATATTAGGAGAAGTTGCGATGGCGTACTATTTTAATACTATGGAGCCTGGTTCTACATATGGAGCAGCAGGATCTATAATCCTCATCATGCTCTGGGTTTCTTATAGCAGCCTGATTTTATTCTTTGGAGCAAATTTTACGAGAGTATATGCAGACGCATATTATAATGAAGCGCGCCAGTTAAAGACAGGAATAGGTTTCAAAAGATTTCAACATTTTAAAAAGAAAGAAGAATAGTTACGCTTTCGCGAAAACTACCAATTAATAATAAACTAAATAACCAAATATGACAGAAGTAAAAGCATATGGCGCTCAAGATAAAGACGCCGACTTAAAAGAAATGACAATAAAACGTCGTGATACACTTGCTACAGATGTAAAAATTAAAATTACATATTGTGGTGTTTGTCACAGTGATATACATACGGTAAGAAGTGATTGGGGACCAGCAATGTACCCAGTAGTTCCAGGACATGAAATTGTAGGAGAAGTAATAGAAGTAGGATCTGATGTCACAGGATTTAAAAAAGGAGACGTAGTAGGAGTAGGGTGTCTAGTAGATTCTTGTCAAGAATGTTCATCATGTAAAAGTGACCTTGAGCAATTCTGTAAAGAAGGAGCGACATGGACTTACAATAGTAAAGACAAGCATACAGATGGGCACACCTTTGGAGGGTATTCTCAAGAAGTAACTGTAGATCAAAATTTTGTACTTAACATACCAAGTAATTTAGATATTAAAGCCGTTGCCCCTTTGTTATGTGCAGGTATAACTACATTCTCACCATTACACCACTGGGGTATCAAGGAAGGAATGAAAGTAGGAATTGTAGGTCTAGGTGGTCTTGGTCATATGGGAATTAAGTTTTCTCATGCCATGGGAGCAGAGACAGTAATGATTACAACTTCAGAAGGAAAAGCTGATGATGCAAAACGCCTAGGCGCAGATAGCGTTCTAATCTCTAAGGATGAAGATGCTATGACAGAGCAACATGGAACTTTTGATTTTATATTAAATACAGTACCTGTAAGTCACGACATCAATCCATATTTAGCATTGTTAGGCGTAGATGGAACTATGTGTATGGTAGGTGCTATAGAGCCGTTACCAGATGTACATGGTGGTAATCTTATTATGGGACGTAAAAGTGTTGCAGGTTCTCTTATAGGAGGTATTAAAGAGACTCAGGAGATGCTCGATTTCTGTGGTAAGCACAACATTGTAAGCGATATAGAAATGATTGATATGAAAAATATTAATGAAGCTTATGAGCGTGTACAAAATAACGATGTAAAATATCGTTTTGTAATTGATATGGATACCCTATAATAAATGTCTTATTTATTAAAAAGTTGTAAAAAGCGAGCTATAATGGCTCGCTTTTTATGTTTTTAACGTCTTTTGTTTCATTTTTAACGATTACTTAGCGGTCATTCTTTTATGTCCTATTGATATTTGTAAAAAAAAGAATTATTATGTTTTTCAACAAAACGATACTGTTAGGAGGGTGCATTGCTGCATTCGTTACGCTATCATCTTGTGATCATAAACAACGAGGTCAAGAAATACGCGAGGAAGCACAACGCGAGATTCTCCAAAAGAAACTATCAGAAAAAGCTCTTAAAGAACAGATCATCATTGAAGATAATAAGGTTTATGGCTTAGTTTCTAAAATTAACAATACCGAGGAGCTTTCAGAATTTGAATCTCAAATTAAGGAACTAGAAATAGATGAATGTTTAGTAAATCAAGGGTCTTTTACTGTGTTTGCCCCAAATAATGAGGCATTTGACAATAAAAATTTAAGTGTTTTAAATAAGAAGTCTAGTGATTATAATAAGGTTGAGGCAAAAATCGCACTTAAGTATCACTTAGTTCAAAATAAGTGGACTACAGAAAAACTTGAATCAGAAATTAAAAAAAGTGGAGGCTCATTAGAGTTGACTACCCAGAATGGAGCTAGCATCCATGCGACATTAAATAAAACAAACATCATCCTTAATGATGAAAGTGGTCATACTGCTAGAATACTCACTTCAGATATGAGTGCCTCAAATGGCTCTTTATATATTATAGATAGCGTTTTAATGGCTGACTAGCTTACCAATTACTCCTTTACTTATCTCCATCTCATAGATCATTTCGTTCTGTATTTAGGTAGTGGTTACTATTTATGTTGCCTACGAAATTTACATTCCGAAGCTCAAAAAACTTCTAAAAACTCTTGCTTGGGTATAGTTCTAGCACGTTTTCGCGAAAGCGTAACACACAACAATGTTAAAATTTTAATAGTAGGTTGATACTATTTAACAGAAGATTACGTCGTCAAATTATGTTAAAAGCGATTATCGGCGTTAATTTGTTAAAGCTTATCAAATCCTCTATTTTCATTGTCAGAAGAACAACAGTCTATCCAAAAAAAGCCTAAGAGAAAATATCGATGGCTCCGCATTATTGGTCGAACCTTACTGATCATACTTCTTATATTATTTTTACTTGTTCTATTCATACGCAGTGAGTGGGGACAGAATATTATAGTCTCTAAAGCAGTTACCTATTTATCTGAGAAGACAAATACCAAAGTTGAACTTGAAAGGGTGTTTATCACCTTTGATGGTGATATTGCGGTAGAAGGACTTTATATAGAAGATAAGAAGGGTGATACACTGGTTTACAGCAGATCATTAGAGGCAAATATCCCGTTTCTTCCCATAATTCAAGGTTCTGGAATAGGAATTGAAGATGCACAGTGGGAAGGCGTTCGTGCAAACATCATAAGAAAAGATAGTATCTCTGGGTTCAACTTTGACTTTATTACAAAAGCATTTGCTAGCCCATCAACTGCAGTCGTAGATACCACTACTACAAAACCGCTTGATATAATTATAGGAGATCTTTCCTTAAAGGATTTTGACATCACTTACAATGATGGTGTGACAGGAATTACGAGTAGCTACGTATTTGATGTTCTTAAAGTAGAGATGGATATTGTAGACCTGGAAGCAATGAAGTTTACTGCTACTAGCGGCTTGATAACAAATGGACGCTTTAATATTTATCAAGTTCCAATACCTGAAGATCCAAATGCAGAAGAAATTCCGTTACCATTTTTAGCGTTTGACGAGTTAACGCTTAACAACGTTAGCGGTAATTATACTGGTACAGAGGCAGGAATCGATTTTGACTTCGATTTTAAACAACTATATGCCGATATTCCAAAAGCAGATTTTAATACGTTTACCATTGATGTAAATACAATCAATATTGCAGATAGCAAGTTAGGTATTGATATGACAACTATCGCACCTGCATTAAATAATGAGACGGAAGCGAGTTCCATTTTTCCGGCTTACACTATTCAAATAAACGATGCGCAAATAAAAAATACAGATATTGCCTATACAGTAGATGGAGCAACTCCTTCTAAAGGTGTATTCAATCCCAATGCTGTTATTCTTGAAGATATCGCCTTTGATGCATCAAATACATTTCTAAAAGATTTTAAAGCGGGTAGTACTATCGCTCATCTTTCGGGTTATGAATTTAGTGGTATTCATCTTAAATCTTTGGCAACAGATTTTATTGTTTCTGAGCAAAATCTAGCTATCAATGATTTAAAGCTTCAGTTAAATAATAGTGCTTTAGATGGTAATATATCAATGAATTACCCTTCATTTGAATCATTAACATCGCAACCTGAAAGGGTAACTCTAAATGTCTCAATACCAAGCGTTAAATTTAATGTTAAGGATGCTTATCGATTCCAAAAAGACTTAGCAAACAATCAATATGCAAGCGCATTAAGCAAGCAATTAATAACTGGATCTGTAAATGCATCAGGATCGTTGGCTTCACTTGATGTTTCATCATTTCGTATGAATTGGGGTAAAGAATCAGCGATTTCGGCAAGTGGTTCTCTTAGTAATCTTAATGATGTAGATAAGCTCTACATGAACTTACCAAAAATACAAGCACAAACAACCAAGCGAGATATTTCAAAGTTTGTAAGTACAGACTCGCTTTCTATTAATTTACCTGAGAAGTTTAAACTAGTAGGGAGTGCAAAAGGTAGTATTGAGGATATTATGGCGAACGCAACATTAACTACAAGCCAAGGTGCAGCAACCATAGCTGGTAGAATTAAGAATAGTAACACAATTGCATTTGAGGCAGATCTTGCTGTGCAGGAATATGCGATGGGAGAATTACTGGGTAATGACCAATTAGGAGCACTCACCTTATCTGTTAAAACTAGTGGATCAGGAAGCACTATAAATACACTCGATGCAAGTCTAGATGCGACTGTAAATACTTTCCAATATAACAAGTATGCCATTAAGGACCTTAACCTCAAAGGTCAAGTCACAAATGGTAAAGGAGCATTTAAATCTACTTATAAAGATGAAAATCTTAATATGACGTTAGACGGCTTAGTAGTGTTAGATTCTATAGCTCCAGAAGCCTCAATAGATCTTGACATTATAGGAGCAGATCTTCAAGCGCTAGGTCTCATGCAAAGAGATGTGCGCACAGGTTTTAAACTAAAAGGAAATTTTAAGGGTAATGCAACGAGTTATGATGTAGCTGCTACGATGGATGATGGTATTGTTGTTTATGATGACCGCTCATACCTCATTGGGAACCTAGATGGTACTGCGAGAGTTCGCCCAGATAGTACCTCAGTTACTTTCGATAATAAAATCATGAATCTTGATTTAAAATCAAATGCAGATCCAGCACGCATAACAACAGCACTTCAAGATCACATTTATAGCTATTTCTATAGAGATGTGGCTGTTGCAGATACACTGGTTAATCCTGTAAATCTTATTCTTAAAGGAAAAATTAGACAGTCGCCTTTACTTAATGAAGTGTTTTTAGTAAACATGAAAGATCTTGACACGGTATCCATTGATCTAGACTTTGCACAAGCAAAGCGTGTATTAAATGCTTCTATTAAAGCACCACATATTAATTATGGAGGTAACGAGATTGATAGTCTTGCATTTGTAATGAATACAGATAAGGATGATTTTAATTTTAATCTAGGCTTTAAAGGAATAACAGCTGGTCCACTTGCAATTCAGCGTACAGAGATAAGCGGTAATCAGACGAATAACGAGCTAGCATTAGATTTTCTTGCCTATGCGGGAGGAGAGAAGCTTATACAAGTTCAATCTGAAATTACTGGAAGTAGAGAGAATCTCCGTTTTCATGTATTGAGAGATAGTTTGATTTTTAATAAAAAACAATGGGGAATCCCAGTTACTAATGAAGTCCTCATCACAGATAAAAAATTATCCTTTAATGATTTTCGCTTTAAGCGAAATACCCAATCGGTAGAGATTACAGATAAGCTTCCTACCATTGAGAAAGACCATATTGCTATAGACTTTAGGAATTTTAAGATTAGCGAATTTCTAGCTTATCTCAATCCGAATGAGCAACTGGCTACTGGAAATCTTAACGGAGATTTGGTGTTAGAAGAGCCTTTTGGAGATTTAGGTTTCTTGGCAGATTTATATGTGCAAGAGCTAGGTTTATTAGGAGAAAACTTAGGCACAGCAGAGCTTACAGGTAGGTCACTCAATGGAGATCGTTATGACTTCAACCTGGGAGTGCAAGGTGGAAGTGTAGACCTCGATCTGACTGGTGATTATGTAGCAGACGTAGATGGCGCATTGATTAATATGGATCTCGATATTAATGAGATTAAAATGGAAGCTATAGATGGCTTTTCTCTTGGTGAACTCAAAGATGGCTCAGGAAGTCTTGAGGGTAATTTTAAATTAAATGGGGCACTAGCAAGCTTAGAATATCAAGGATTTTTGAGGTTTAAGAATGCAGGATTTATAGTGTCAAAGCTTAATGCTCCTTTTTCTTTAAAGAACGAAACAATCTCCTTAGATAACGATGGAATCTCAATGTCTAATTTCACAGTATTAGATGAAAAACAAAACACACTTGTAGTCTCTGGGCCTGTCTCTTATACACATCTCCGAGC
>CAJXSW010000102.1 GCA_913060645.1 uncultured Dokdonia sp.
CCTCTTCGTCGGCAGCGTCAGATGTGTATAAGAGACAGCTACTGTGTTATCAGGGTGCATAAGAGTTAAGTTTTCTTGTGGTAAAGCTCCTATGTATAATTTGCTTCCTATTTTTAAGCTAGTAATATCTGCAACTAGGTAATCTGGAAGATCTTTTGGAAGTGCTTTAACACGTAATACACGGTTAGTTTTACGTAAAACACCACCATTCATTACTCCACGAGAGTTACCTGTGAAGTGTACTGGGATATTCATAGTTACTTCTTTACCATCAAAAATCTGGTAGAAGTCTATGTGTAAAATACGATCAGTTACCGGGTGGAACTGGATATCTTGAAGAATCGCCTTTACGGTTACACCGTCTAATTCGATTTCTACTGTGTGCGCGTCTGGAGTGTATACCAATTCTTTGAACGCTAGTTCTGGTGCGCTAAAATGCAATGGCGTGTCCCCTCCGTATACAACGCAAGGTACCAGTCCAGCATTACGTAAGGCCTTTGTAGCTTTCTTGCCTACGCTTTCTCTTTTAGATCCGTGGATCGAAACTGATTTCATATTAAATAATTATAGTTAAAAAAATATTACATAATAAACTTCGAAGCAATACTCGTGTTACTATTAACACGGTGCATTACATCTGCAAAAAGTGGCGCACAGGTCAATACCCTTACTTTTCCACTTTTGTGTTCCTTAGGAATTGAATCTGTTACGATTAATTCTGCCAGTTTACTGTTTTCTATTTTATCATAAGCGTTACCACTTAAAATAGCGTGGGTACAGATCGCTCGTACACTAAGCGCACCCTTTTCTATCATCAAATCTGCTGCCTTTGTTAAAGTTCCAGCAGTATCTACCATATCATCTACAAGAACTACGTGCTGCCCTTTTACCTCACCTATGAGTTCCATATGCGAGATTACATTTGCTTTTGCACGTTGCTTGAAGCATATAACTACATCACTCTCCATCGCCTTGCTATATGCATAAGCTCTCTTACTACCTCCCATATCTGGAGAAGCAATCGTAAGATTTTCTAATCCTAACCCTTTTAAATAAGGTAAGAATATAGTAGACGCAAATAAATGATCTACCGGCTTCTCAAAGAAACCTTGTATTTGATCTGCGTGTAAATCCATCGTGATAATACGAGTAGCACCAGCTGTTTCCAGTAGGTTTGCCATAAGCTTTGCAGCTATAGGCACTCTAGGTTTATCCTTACGATCTTGTCTCGCCCATCCAAAATAAGGTATCACTGCCGTTATGTGTCTTGCACTAGCGCGCTTTGCAGCATCTAGCATCAATAACATTTCCATCATATTATCAGATGATGGCATGGTACTTCCTATAATAAATACACGTGATCCACGTACAGATTCTTCAAAAGAAGGTTGGAATTCTCCATCACTATATGTCGATGTTATGACGTTACCCAGCGGCTGCCCAAAGGCTTTTGCAATTTTTTCGGCCAGTGGTTTGCTGTTTTGACAAGCAAATATCTTCGGTTGCGGTACGGTAGCGGTCATCAGTTGTGACAGTTAAATGGTTTAATTACAATTCTTTTCCCTCTAAGGAGGTGCAAAAATAGGAATTAAAAATGAGTAGAGCAGTACAATAAATGATGTTTTATACGCTGTATTTTAATTAATTCTTTAATTTTGCACTTTCAAAATGCCTAGGTGGCGGAATTGGTAGACGCGCTCGACTCAAACTCGAGTTTCTTTGAAGTGTGGGTTCGATTCCCATCCTAGGTACAAAAGCCTCAATCTGTAACGATTGAGGCTTTTTTTATTCCATATCTCGTAGCTGTATAGAAAGCGCCTTTGTAGAAAGCTGTACTTCTATTAATGATAGCACAAGCGACAACATTAATGCAAATAGACTAATGCCAAAGACGATTTTTGCATAAAAAGCCTCTTCTATATAAATTAAGAACATCGTAATGACCGCGAGTAGAAAGCTCACAATCGCTACGGCTTGCATGTTTTTTATTATTGTAAGGCGTTTTCTTAACTTTTTAACCTGTAGTCCTACTCCTTCTGAGTGCGTTTCTTGATAAGAAGCATGTAGACTACGTATCAAACCTGCAATAGCCAGATAACGGGCATTATAGGCTAGCATCGTAAGTGATATTGCCGGAAATAGCAATGCGGGAATACTTAAGGATAGGTTCATCGTTTTTCTTTTTCTCAAAATTACAGCTTAGCAATAAGTTTACCCTAAATTAACTTAACAGTGCTGACTGCTTTTTATTTGAGCGAGTTATTTACTTTTAAAATTCAATATAAACAATGCTGAAAAATATAAGGCTTTTAATAGTTACTACTATAATCCTGTCATTTTCACTTCAAGTGAAAAGTCAAGAGCTAGGCACTGTTTATAGTAAATATTTTGAACTACCAAGAGAAAGCATATTTCTCCATCTAAACAAAACAACTTACATAACTGGGGAAGACATCTATTTTAAAGCGTACGTATACAATAGGCAAACGGGAAAACCATTTTCTGAAACCACAAATCTAATCGTTGGTATTTATGATTCTCTAGGGAATCAGGTAATCAAAAAGCAGTTTATTTCCGGTAACGGATTTGGGAACGGTCACTTTGAATTAGATTCTTCATTTCCAAGTGGAAGCTATTACATTAAAGCATCTATAAACTGGATGAAAAATTTTTATGAGGACGATTCTTTTCGTCAAAAAATAACCATCTACAATGGCAGCGTAAGTGAGGGCTTAAGCAACCCATCATCGGTTAGAAAAATAGAATTTACTCCCGAAGGTGGCTCCCTTGTAAATGATGTAGCAAATAATATTGCGATAAGAGTTTCTGATGAACACGGTTACTCAACACCCTTTACAAAAGGAATTATCAAAGATCAGTATGGATATCACTTAACAACATTTACCCCTAGAAAAAACAATATCGCCGTTGTGACATTTTCGCCTCGAGCTACATTTGTATATTCTTTAGAAATTGAACATGAGGATGGAAGTAAGCAGCTACAGAAGATAGCTACTCCAAAAATGAATGCTGTAGGACTTGCTATCGCAAGCCACTCTATGGATAAGATAGCGATCACCTTAAGATTAGATAAGGAAACGACAACATCAATCATTAATGATACATTATCCCTATTAATCCATAGGGATGGAATGGCAAAAAAAATAAACCTAACGATACCTAAGGATGTAAACTACGCCTCTTATTTATTTGATAAATCTCAATTACAACAAGGAGTAAATATTTTCTCCTTATTTCATGACAGTAACGAGCCCATCGCAGAGCGTATTTACTTTAATACTAACGGTATCAAACACGAAGAAATCAAAAAACCAACGATAACAAAAACCCAAACTGACTCTCTTATTATCTCACTTTCCAAACAAACATCAAATTCAGTTTCAAATTTGAGCATATCTGTCTTACCATTTGAAACCATAAGTAATGCACCCTCACAAAATATACTATCTGCATTTTATTTAAAGCCCTATTTGAAAAATCAAAATATCTCTTACGAGCGTTATTTTTCAAAAAATAACATAGACTCACTAGAACTTGATGCTTTACTAATCTCACAAGGACAAAGCAGGTATTCATGGAAGAGAATATCAAATAATCCTCCAAAGAAAACATACACCTTCTCACAAGGAGTGTCAATTAAGGGAACATTAAACAAGAAGTTAAGAAGCAACGAACAGCTTTTCTTGCATGCGGGCACTACGTATCCTGCTCAAACTCTAAAATTAGAAAATGGCAATTTCACACTTCCTTTGATATTTCCTGAAACAGAACAAGCTTTACAGTTTTCAATAATTTCAGGTAGAGGTAAACTAACAAAACCCTCACTCAGCATTCTCTCTAGGGATATTTTAGAGAAAGATTTTATAAAAGAAAAAACGTTTAATAAAACTGATTCATTCTCTAATAAGGCCAAGATACTGCCTATCGTATCAAATTTTGATGATATAGAACAACTCAACGAGGTTATACTAACTGGCAAGAAGAAAGTCTCATACGAGTCTAGTAACCCACTAGTTCCTTCTTTTCTCAAAAATAAAGTTACAGTGGTTACAGAAGACCTTGTTTTTAAACAACCTAGCTTTTTAGATATTATTAGATCTAGAGGTTATACTGTAAGAGAGGATCTTCAGTTTGCAAGCACAACTCGTGTACAAATAAGGGTGCGGACTCAACAATCCTTTGGATTAGGAAGTGGTGGTTCTGAAAGAGCTTTTCCACAACCTGTGATTTATTTTGATGATGTCAAGCTAATAGATTTTGACATCTTAACCGGCTTACGAACAGAAGACCTAGAAAGCTTTTATTTTCAAAGAAATGGTGCCTCAGAAGGCGTAAACGGGACTGGAGGTGTTATTAGAATCTACACAAGACGTAATTTAAATAAGCCTATAAAATCAGATTCAAAAAAAGAGATTTCTAACCTATCAGAAGTTTTTTCATATCCCATAAAAAATGGTTTTGAAAAAGAGAAAAAATTCATACAACCTAATTACTCAACCTTTGACGATAAAGCTTTTACAAATTTTGGAGTTATTCACTGGGAACCACAGCTCATTCTAGATGGCAAGAAGTCTTCATCATTCAAAATTAAAGACACTGGTGTTAAAAAATTTATGATTCACATTGAAGGCATGACTCTTGATGGATTGCTCATTTCAACCATTAAAACACTAAATATTTCTAATTAAACTTCAATTCATCAATTACTAACAATCTGTTTAATCATCAGATATCTCAATCATCAAAAAAAATGTTTTCACAACTACTATTCAAACTCTTTACTATTAGTTTACTTCTATTTACAAGCTTTCTTTTCGCCCAAAACTCTAATAAAAGCGAATTAATAGAAAACTATAGTTCTTATTTTGAATTGCCTAGACAAAGCGCTTATATCCATTTAAATAAAACTCATTTTACAGAAAATGAAGAGATATGGTTTAAGGCTTACTTACGAACTAGACAGTTAGAAAAATCCTTCTCAGAAAAGACAACCTTATATATAGATATTTTTAAATCTGATGGATTACTGTTCAAATCAGAAAAATTTATAGTCGATAATGGTGTAAGCCATGGTAACATTAAAATAGATTCCACTATGCAGAGTGGCACCTATTACTTGAGAGGCTCTACGCAATGGATGAAAAATTTTAAGGAAGACGACTCTTTCATGCAAAAAATAACAATTGTCAGTAATAAAATATCTGGCAATAATATTGAGAAAGAAAAAGCGTACGACATTCAATTACTACCAGAAGGAGGCCACTTGATACATAGCACAACTAATACGGTAGGTGTAAAAGTTTTAGATCAGGATGGGTTTGGAGCTTCTTTTAAAAGCGCAACAATAAGAAATCAAAATGGTATAAATCTTCTGCAAATAAAAGGTAAACCCTACGGGTTTGCAAAATTTGATATTATCCCTGTACCAACGCAAACTTATACAGCACACTTTACATTTGATGACAATACTGAAGTCGTTGTACCTCTACCCAACGTAGTAAACACCACGCCCAGCATTGCAGTAGTCGAAGAAGATGGAGGTGTAATATCAATAAAAATTAAGAGTAACTATCAAATAAGGAATACTATAAACCGTCAAGGATTATATGTATTACTACACAAAAATGGAATTGCAAAAAAAATTAAAACTCCTCTTAATCAAGAAGCAAATATCTCAGCATTTGTAGTGAGTAAATCATCCCTATTTTCTGGCATGAATACTATTACCTTATTTGATGCTAATGATAATCCCTTATCAGAAAGACTCTACTTTAATTGGGCAGATGAACTTGATTTTGATGTAGCGGTGTCCTCTTTAATCAATCAAAAATCAGACTCTATTACAATTACCCTAAATAACTTAGGAGAAAACACTTCTAAAAAAAATCTCAGTGTATCTGTTCTTCCTACAAATACTAAAGGTTATGACCCAGAAAATAATATACTCAGCTCATTTTATTTAAAGCCATATTTACAAGGTACTATAGAAAATCCCAAGCAATATTTTAACGGCAATAACGACAACAAGGAAAATCTAGATCTACTACTACTTACGCAAGGTTGGAGTTCATATACTTGGGAGAACATTAATAGTAGTCCTCCAAAAAAAGAATTTGATTTTGAACAAGGAACTACCGTAGTAGGTAAGCTTAACCGAAGTATTGAATCCAAAGAAAAGGTTTATGTACATCCTACATTTCATAATGAAGGTTTAACTATAGCTCCTGAAGATAATATGTTTGCTTTAGGAGGATTATATACAAAAACTAATGAAAAAATCTCTTTTTCCCTTATCAATGATAAAGGGCAATTATCTAGACCAAGTTTGTTTGTTTATGAAAAAACAACTCGCGTTGACCCTATTAATATTACTTCAACCACAACCAAGCACATTCCTATTAGAAAACCACTAAAAGAGGAAAAATTAATAGTGCCTCAAATGATTGACCCATCACTTATTGAGCTAGATGAAGTTATATTGGAATTTGAAAAAAAGAAAACTGAAATTATTGACAATCCAAATGTTCCTTCATATTTAAAGAATAGAATTAAGGTAGTTACAGAGGATGATACATTTTTATATCCATTTGTCACGGACATTATACGTCAAAATGGTTTTGTAGTTAGAGAAGAGTTATCCTTCGCCTCAACAAGCAGAATATCCATTACTTCTCGCAGAGTTTCAGGTTTTTCAGGCCCTCGCTCTCCTCTTGTATATTTAGATGATGTAGAGTTATTAGATTTAGATGTATTATATGGATTACGATCAGATTTTATTGAAAGTTATTACATCAATAGGTTTGACTCAAGAAGTGGTTCAAGAGGAGGCGAAGGTGTAGTGAGATTATACTCTAGACGTAATTTTAATATTGACTTACCATCAACAAATCCTAGAAAAAAAATTCAAAACAATATTTTCACTTACGCTATACGTGAAGGGTATTCTGTTGCTAAAAAATTCTACAATCCAGTATATACCATATTGAACGATAAAGGCTTTATAAATTATGGTACAATTCACTGGGAGCCAGAAGTAATCTTAAGTAAAAACAGGGTCAACACTTTTAATATTATTAATACAAATACTAAATCTATCACACTTTTTATAGAGGGGATTAGCGAAGATGGAGCTGTGATTTCTAAAACAGAAATAATAGAATTGGATAATTCAGAAAATTAATTAAGTCTCGCTTTATTAGAGATTGTTAATTTTTCATACCCTTAACATTCTCTCACAAACAATGGTTAATTAAAAATCGATAGGCTAAGACTAGCGCTATATTTATACTCAGTAAGCAACTATATCAGCTTACCGAAGCTAACTAAACCATCGATATTATGAAGACCATACTTATATTATTCAGCACTGTTTTATTAGGAGTGAGCCCTTTTAAGACAACAGAGCATTCTAAAGAAGCATTTACAGAGCATCTTACATTTGACGCTTACGAGGGAGGATATTTCTTCTTTACAGATGACGATAATGAGCCTAGAATTTTAGAAATTGATGCTACTACAAGTATTAATGGTAAGCTACTTACAAAGAATGATAATGTAGGTCTAGAATATTTAGTTCACTATAAAACCGTAGACAAATCTAAAGACAGCTCAAGTGATGGAATTATCCTTCATTTAGAAGTAATCGAATAATAATTGATCTTAAAATTCATAAAAGCCTCTTGCAATAAAGAGGCTTTTTTATGCCCTAAAATTTTCCTAAAACCCTAATGTAAAGGTATGTCGACCCGTATCTTTAAGATGAAAAAGAAAAAAACTTGAAAAAACCACTTCTAGAATTTACAGATAAGGGCATCTATTGCCCACCAGCAAAGGTCTATCTCGACCCGTGGAAACCTGTAGATAAAGCCCTCATCACGCACGGCCACGCAGACCACAGTCGGTGGGGACATAAACAGTACATCACACACGAGAGCAATGTGCCTATCATCTCACATCGTCTGGGAGATATCAATGTTTCTGGGGTACGCTTTCGCGAAAGCGTAAACATCAACAATGTAAAATTCACCTTTCATCCTGCTGGTCACATTCCTGGGTCTAGTCAGATACGTGTAGAACACAAGGGCGAAGTGTGGGTGTTTACAGGAGATTATAAGACTGAAATTGATGGCGTTTCTGAGCCCTACGAACCCGTAAAATGTGACACTTTCATCACCGAATGTACCTTTGGATTACCTGCCTTCAAGTGGACTCCACAAGCCGAAGTCATGGATGATATAAATACCTGGTGGGCGCAGAATAAAGCAGAAGGGAAATGCTCTGTCCTTTTTGCCTACAGCTTAGGTAAAGCGCAACGGCTGCTCAAACATCTTGACCCGAGTATAGGAAAGATACTCACACACGGCGCTATCGAAAAAATGACCGAAGTTCTGCGCCCTATGATCGATATGCCAGCAACAGAATTAATCACTAGAGATACTAAAAAGGAAGATTTTAAAGGAAGTATCGTCCTAGCACCACCAGCCACTCACGGCAGTACGTGGATACGCAAGATGGTGCCATATGTAACTGCAAGCGCAAGCGGCTGGATGGCTTTTAGAGGAGCACGAAGACGCAGAGCTATTGACAAAGGGTTTGTAATGAGCGATCATTGCGATTGGCCTAGCTTACTAGAAAGTATAGAAGCTACGGGTGCAGAAAAAATTATATGCACACACGGCTATACAGATATTTTCTCGCGCTATTTACGCGGTCTAGGTTATGACGCTCGTACAGAAGAAACGCAATATGAAGGCGAACTAGCAGAAGGAGATGCAAAAAAAGAGGAGGAGGAAACTAGCGTATGAAACTATTTGCAGCACTCATAAAGACACTCGATTCTACAAACAAGACTAACGAGAAGGTCAAGGCACTTGCGCATTACTTCAGAGAAGCGCCAGATGAAGATAAGGTGTGGACGATTGCCATCTTATCACACCGCCGCCCACCTAGACCTGTAAATACTACCTTACTTAGGGAATGGGCGAGCGAACTATCAAACATCCCGTTATGGCTATTTGAAGAGAGCTATCACATCGTGGGCGACCTCGCAGAAACGATTGCACTCGTTGTTCCCGCAGCAACAGCATCTTCTGAGAAGTCGCTTACACAATTTCTGGAAGAGATGATTTCACTTAAGCGAAAAACGGATGAAGAGAAAAAAGAATACCTTTTTGATAACTGGGCAAATCTCAACTATTATGAACGTTTTGTATTTACAAAACTTATTACCGGAGGCTTTAGAATAGGCGTGAGTCAAAAGTTAATGACACGTGCATTATCACAAGCGACAGATATAGAAGAAGATGTGCTTGCTTACAAATTAATGGGCGACTGGAAACCACAGACGGTCACCTTTCACGATCTCGTAATAGAAGAAGATGCAAGTCAAGAGTTTTCTAGACCGTATCCATTTTATCTTGCCTATGCAGTTGAGGACGAACCTTCTGTTCTAGGGAATGTGTCAGACTTTCTGGCCGAACATAAATGGGATGGTTTACGCTCACAAACCATCTTTCGGAATGGGGATATTTTTATCTGGAGTCGCGGTGAAGAGCTAGTTACAGATAAGTACCCAGAACTTGAGATTCTCAAAGAACATATACCAGACGGAACCGTCATAGATGGTGAGTTACTGCCTTTTTACGATGGGCAGATTGGCACATTTAACGACTTACAAGCTCGTATAGGGCGTAAAACTGTGAGCAAGAAAATGCTTAAAGACGTTCCTGTCATCATTAAAATGTATGACATTTTAGAATGGGAAGGAAAAGACTTGCGTGAGACCACTTTCGCGAAAAGAAGAACTATCCTTGAATCGTTATATCGCAATATCACAGATAAAGGTCTGCCTATAGGGATTTCTGAAACAATGGAGTTTGATATTTGGGAAGCAATGGCACAAGAAAGAGACCGTAGTAGAGAGATGCGCTCTGAAGGATTAATGATTAAACGTAAAGACAGTCCGTATCGCGTAGGTAGAAAAAAAGGCGACTGGTGGAAATGGAAAGTAGATCCGCTTACTATTGACGCTGTGCTTACCTATGCCTGTCTCTTATACACATCTGACGCTGCCGACGAAGAGGATAGTGTAGA
>CAJXSW010000103.1 GCA_913060645.1 uncultured Dokdonia sp.
GAGATAGGAGTCCGTCTCGTGGGCTCGGAGATGTGTATAAGAGACAGACATAATATATTGTTTTTATTGATTAGTATGATGTAAAAGTATCTGGATACACCGTTTTATTTTTATTCTTTAGCAGCTTTTAACTAGGATCTGTTAACGATACGCCAATAATACTAGCAAACATTAGTTTTTGCTTAAAATATTAACATGCTTGTTTGACCATAATGGGAAAACCCCTAACTATATTCTATAGTTAGGGGTTTATAAAAATCTCTAATTAATTATTAGTAATCTAGCAGCTCTTGAAGTGTGGTAGCTAATCGCTCTACAGGTAAATACTGTTTCTCAAGTTCGGCATCAAAAGGAATGGGAGTATCTAAACTCGCTACTCGCCTAACTGGTGCATCTAGGCTTTCAAAACATTCTTCCATAATCATTGCCGAAATATCAGACATTACAGATCCAAAGGCGCTATCTTCTGTAAGTAGTAACACTCTGCCCGTTTTACGTACAGAAGTAATAATAGCTTCCTTATCTAATGGCTGTAAAGTGCGCAAGTCTAGTAGCTCTGCAGAGACATTCATACTATCAAGCAACTCAATTGCCCAGTGCACGCCTGCGCCATAGGTGATGATAGTTACTTGCTCTCCTTCTTTAATTAAAGATGCCTTGCCTAATGGTAATGTATAATAGTTAGTTGGCACCTCTTGACGGATGCTACGATATAGTTTTTTATGTTCAAAAAACAGGACTGGATTAGGATCTTCTATCGCAGTCGCTAGTAATCCTTTTGCATCTGCAGGAAACGCTGGATATACCACTTTTAATCCTGGTGTATGAGTAAACCATGCTTCGTTAGTTTGCGAGTGAAAAGGTCCAGCTCCCACGCCAGCTCCACAAGGCATACGTATCACCACATCTGCTGGTTCTGACCAGCGATAGTGTGATTTTGCAAGGTAGTTTACAATAGGATTAAAGCCAGAAGTTGCAAAATCTGAGAATTGCATTTCCATCAGCGCTTTTTTACCATTGATAGCAAGACCCATAGCTGTTTCTACAATGGCGCTCTCACATATAGGTGTGTTACGCACACGATCGCGACCAAACTGCTCCACAAAACCATCTGTGATTTTAAATACACCTCCATATTCGGCTACATCTTGTCCCATGATGACAAGATCATCATACTTCTCCATAGATTGTCTCAATCCTTGAGAAATTGCATCAACCAATCGAAGCTCTTCTGTGTCTTTGCTTGGTACGCTTTCGCGAAAGCTAAACGGAGCATATACATCCTTCATCTCAGTTTCTAGATTAGGAGTAATATTCTTCTCTGCATATGCTTTATCTAGGTGTTCTGTGATTTCTTCTTTGATAGAAAGCTCGTAAGAATCTTTTGTCTCTTGAGAAAGAATATCTTCTTGTATTAAATATTTTTCAAAGTTAAGGAGAGGATCTTTTTCTCCCCATGCTTCCATCAACTCCTCAGGTACATACTTGGTACCACTTGCTTCCTCGTGACCGCGCATTCTAAAGGTTTTAAACTCTATTAAAACTGGTCGCGGATTGTTACGTATATCTTCTGTAATTTCCGAAATCTTAGTGTAAACCTCTAGAATGTTATTCCCATCAATGATGTGAGATTCCATCCCATAACCTTTTGCTCTATCTGCAAGATGCTCACAGTTATATTGCTCCGTTGTAGGTGTAGATAATCCATAACCGTTATTCTCTATGCAGAATAGTACAGGTAACTGCCATACAGAAGCCACATTGAGCGCCTCATGAAAATCTCCCTCACTTGTTCCTCCTTCCCCAGTAAAAACAGCGGTTACTGCTTTCTCATTGCGCAATTTATGTGCAAGAGCAATACCATCTGCTACACCAAGTTGTGGCCCTAAGTGTGAGATCATACCTACTATATTAAACTCTTGTGTACCAAAGTGAAAACTACGATCGCGTCCCTTTGTAAAGCCGCTCATTTTCCCTTGCCATTGTGTAAATAATCTATATAAAGGAATCTCACGAGTAGTAAAAACACCGAGGTTACGGTGCATAGGTAATATGTACTCTTCTGGCTTCATTGCAGCAGTAACTCCTACGGAGATTGCTTCTTGCCCTATTCCAGAAAACCATTTTGACACCTTTCCTTGCCTAAGTAAAATAAGCATGCGCTCCTCTATTAATCGAGGTTTAAGCATTGCTCTGTATAGTCTAAGTAAGGTATCGTTATCTAAAGATGCTCTATTGTAAATAAAGGGTATGCTAGATTTTGTTGTAGTCGCCATTAGGTTGTTGTCTATTACCTCAAATGTAGCGAATTATAAGAACGAAAACGATATCGCGATTTTAATTTGATTTCGTTTCTAATTTACTGTTACCTCTATTGTATAAAATAGCCCATTATGATACGAGTACCATAATGGGCTATTAGTCTATATTCAAAAAATTCTCCTATTCAGGTGCTACGTATTCTTTATGAGTAAGTATCCATAGTTCAACTTCCTCATCCTCGCGCCAATGTTGGTCACGTTTTGTCTCTTCAGAGGCTTTTCTAACTTTCTTCTTCAAACATTTTTCTAATTGGAACCTTCCACCTTTTTCAAGCTCTTGCTCTATAGGGTGCGTGTCAATTAGGTGTGTGATTTTTGCAAGGTTTGAAAATATGAGTACTAATTTTCCATCAGGTAATAATGCCTCTTTTGCCTTAGCAAAAAATGTTGGGAAAAGATCTTCATTGTAATACATTGCCTCATCAATATTCTCAAGCTTTTGAGAAGATGGCAACCACGGCGGATTAAAAACAATAAGCTCAGTAGGCTTATTAAATTTACCAAAATACGGTGCATAATCCAGCTCAATCTTACGAGAGAGTTTTGTGTCTCCCATAGATTCCTTTAATCCTATAATTGCATTAGGATTTGTATCTGTACCAAATACTTTTTGAAAACCAGACTGTACCATCTGCAATGATAATACACCACTACCTATACCTACATCAATAGCCGTTTTCTTAGGTCCTTCATAACGCTTTAACCAGTTATCAAAAAGTTTAAGGTGATCAAAACGCGTAGGGAAATATGTTCCATAATAAGGGTGAACCTTATTACGCAATACAGGAATTACAATTCCATTTTTATACCACTGCCATGCACTATTAAGCCCTTGAACTTGAGGAAACGTAAGTAAAAAATCTTCTGTTTCTGGATATAGCTTTGCAAACCAACCTATGGAAGGTGCTTTTTTAACCACTAGTGCATGATTAACAACTTCTATCACAATAAAATTTGACATTCTGTGATACGCTTCACGGTGCGCACGCTGCTCTTCAAAAGAATCATTAGGCATTGTTCTGTCTAAGTGAACTTTGAGTGCTCTAAGTAGCGTCAATCCATCACTATAAAATGCTGAAATTAAAACCTCCTTACCTTGCTCTAGTAATCTAATGGTGCGCTTTACATCTGTATCACGCTCAAAAGTGCCTCTTCTTTTTTCGGAAGTAATAGGAGTCGGTCTATGTAATGGTATGTCTGTACTCATGCTGTTATGTCGTTTAGTATTGGGATTGGAACTCTATCATTATAAGTTGTAAAGAACATCCCATAATCAATTATTGCAGTCCGCGAAGATATAAACTGCTTCTTAAAGGTACGCTATTAAAACCCATCGATATAGGGAGATATATAAAGTAATTTAAATATTTAAAGATGATTATAATAATGTTTCCGCTTTCGCGAAAATGTGAGTAAAAGCAGCCCATCTCTTTATAATAAATCGCATAGTTAATAATCTCAACCTATACGCTATTTTTCTACTTTTGTAAGATGGTTATAATTATAGGAGCTGGATTATCAGGATTACTTACCGCATATCGGTTACAAGAACAAGGGATTCCCTACACCATTCTCGAGGCGAGATCTCGCATAGGAGGAAGAATACACACACTTTACAATGAGCATCAAGCTCCCGTAGAAATGGGCGCAACCTGGTTTGGAGATTATCATACGGAAGTGGTTCGTCTTCTAGAAGAACTAAAAATCTCTCGGTTTAAACAGCACATGGATACAACTGTTTTTTATGAGCCTGTGGGAAGCAATGGAGCACAGCAAGTAGAAATCCCACCACAAGCCGCAAGTTATAGAGTAGCCGGCGGAACATCTGCTTTAATCAATGCGATTTATGATAAGCTTGAAATCGTAAATGTATTACTGAATCAACCTGTAAAATCTATACGGTACCTCAATAATAAAGTACACGTTTTAAGCAAAAAAACCTTTGAAGGAGATGTAGTCGTTCTGGCACTACCGCCTAAACTTTGGGGTTCTCAAATTAGTTTTGAACCACAGTTATCAGATAACTTAAACCAACTTTCATTACAAACCCACACTTGGATGGAAGACTCCATAAAAGTGGCAATTACCTATCCTACCCCTTTCTGGAAAAAAGAGCAAAAGCCTAGTACGCTCTTTAGCAATATAGGACCCGTAACTGAATTTTACAACCATGAAAATGTAGAAAAAACAAGCTTTGCCCTTTGCGGTTTTATAAACGCCTCTTATAGCAAACTGAGTAGTGATGACCGTCAAAAGCTTGTTATAAATCAGCTAGTGAGTGTTTTTGATAAAGGTGCTCAAGAGTATAGAGCATATCATGAATGCGTATGGAGCAAAGAGCCACAAACTCATGTAGTATCTGAGAGTCCATTATTCCCGCATCAAAACAATGGTAATCCGTTGTTTCGTGAATCTCTATGGAATAACAGTTTATTTATTTCAAGTTCAGAAAGTGCAAAAGAGTTTCCAGGATATATGGATGGTGCAATTTCATCGGCAAATGAAACTGCTACCAAAATCATAAAAAGATTAAGCTTATAATTACCTGCCTGTTCGTCTTAGATAATTATACTAGAAAATAAAGAGCAAAAAAAATGCGATTTCCCTAAGGAAGTCGCATTTTTTTTTAGTCGGTCGTACTTTATTAATGTACGGCTACTTTATTTAAAGCGTCTGCTATGATTGTTTCACCTTTAATGATTTCAAATGTTGACTTATTAGCTACGTCATCATTTAATGTACGTACTAAGGTTTGTGCAACATCATTACGGCTTATCTCACCTCTTTTGTTAAGTTTTTCGGCAAGCTCGATTTTATTTGTTAGTTCGTTATCTGTAAGACTTCCAGGTCTTACAATAGCATAATTCAATCCACTACCTTTTAGATATTCATCTGCATTGTGCTTTGCTTTCAAATAATCTTGTAAGTCTTCGGCTTCAGATGGATTATCTGCTCCCATGGAGCTTAACATCACAAATTTTCTGATGTTGTTCTTCTTTGAAGCATCTACAAGGCGTTTTGCACCCTCTTGATCCACTTCTACAACTTTCTTTCCTCCAGAACCTGCTGCAAATAATACTTTATCTATGTTGGTGTTAAATACGTGTGACACATCTTCTTCAAGATCCCCCATAACCGTATCAACTCCTTGTGATTCGAAGAAGCTTTTTTGCTCTTCTTTCCTCACCATTGCAATCGGGTTGAAATATTGAGATTCTTTTAATAAGTTAACTATTTTTTTTCCTGTGGTGCCATGTGCACCGGCTACTAATATCTGTTCCATGACCTCAAGGTACGGGCTTAACGCTTCTTTTGAAAAAAATGGGGCTCGGTTTAACTATGATTTAATAGTAATACGACAATATTTAAGTTATTCATTAAAGTTATTAACACTATGAGGAAACTTTTAAGAGTGCGCTTTCGCGAAAGCGCACCCCTAAAAAATCACGTCTTCACCCCTATTAACTACTGATAAAACCTACAGAAAATTCTTATCTTCGTAACACAACCCTAAAGAAGGAAAAGATGAATAATATACCAAGTGTAGATCTCGCAGATTTTTTAAGTGAAGATCCTAATCGTAAAGCAAAATTTGTTCAAGAAATAGGTTCTGCATATGAAGACATAGGATTTGTATCACTGAAGAATCACTTTCTAGATGACCAACTTGTAGACGGATTATATAAGAATGTGAAAGGCTTTTTTGCCCTTCCTGAAGATACTAAGAAAAAGTACGAAATAGAAGGTGGTGGTGGCCAGCGTGGTTACATTTCTTTTGGTAAAGAACATGCAAAAGGAAAGAAAGAAGGAGATTTAAAAGAATTTTGGCATTTTGGACAAGAAGCAGACGAAGACGCAAACCTTGCCGAAGCATATCCAGAAAACATTGAAGTAGCAGAATTACCTAAGTTCAATGAAAAAGGTATGGAAGCATATCGCATGCTTGAAAAGACAGGTATTTATGTACTTAGAGCACTTGCATTATATATAGGACTTGATGAGTTTTATTTTGATCACTGGGCAAATAATGGAAATAGCATCTTGCGCCCTATTCATTACCCACCTATAAGTGAAGAGCCTAAAGGAGCGGTACGTGCAGGAGCACACGGAGACATTAATTTGATTACGTTATTGATGGGAGCATCTGCTGGTGGTCTTCAAGTGTTACGTAAAGATGGAGAGTGGATAGACGCCATCCCTAACGAAGATGAGCTTGTGATTAATGTAGGTGACATGCTGGAGCGCCATACTAATAATAAGTTACGTTCTACCATACACCGTGTAATTAATCCACCTAAAGAAGAATGGGGAACGGCTCGTTACAGCATTCCTTTCTTTATGCACCCAAGATCAGATATGAAACTTAACTGTCTTGATGAGTGTGTAAATGAAGAGCACCCAAAAGCCTTTGAGGATATTACAGCTGGAGAGTTTTTACACCAGCGCCTTGTAGAAATAGGATTGATTAAAGAATAAGTATGGACTTAGGCGATCAATTAAAGAATCTTTTTCCGGATCACACTCCGGAAAAAGATCCTATAGAAAATCTTGACATTGAAGATACGCTCTGGATTCAAAATGACCCACTCATTTGTAAATATGAGAAACGTAAAGGCAAACCCATTACAATAATTGAAGGTTATACTGGAGAAACATCAGACTTCAAAATCCTTGCTAAAGAGATTAAGGTCTTACTAGGTGTAGGAGGAAGTTTTAAAAATGAAAGTATCATCATTCAAGGCGATTACAGAGATCGCATCATGAGCTTTTTAAAAGAAAAAGGCTTCAAAACAAAGCGTGTAGGCGGCTAGTACATCCATTATTTAAACTGTTGCCATTTTAAAATATCCCTCCGTATTATGAAGAAAACGTTACACGTTACTAATGGTGACAGTCTTAATGACCGCCTATTAACTATGAAAATAGAAGGTGATTATGCACTATGGAGAGAGATGCTTTGTGAGGGAAAAACCATAGTAGATCTTACGAGTAGCACTTTTAGAAAAACGCGTGTTGATTTTTTTAAAAACAACTACCCTGACCAAGCGGGAGGTTATGATGAGAAATTTGGGAGTCAGCTAGCGATTATTGCAGATGCTCATCAATATGAAGAGATTGTATTGTGGTTTGAATATGATCTTTACTGCCATATTAATATGCTCGCCTGCATAAGTTTTATAAAATCTCGTGGATATAAAGGAAACGTTTATCTAGTATGCAGTGGCAGGGTATCTGGAGAAAAGGATTTATTTGCGCTCTCTCAATTATCTGAAATGCAATTACTAAGTCATTATAATGATAAAGTGCTTCTTGATAATCATGACCTTTTTATTGCAGATGACTTATGGAGACTTTATTGTGGTAAAGACCCTCTTAAGTTGGATCCAAAAGGAGCCAAAGATTCTAATTTTACTTATCTATCTAATTGTATAAGTGCTCATAAAGAACGTTTTCCTAGCGCAATTACAGGTCTCAATACGTTAGAGACAAATATGCTTAGACTCATAAGAAAATACGATATTAAAACACCACATCAATTATGTGGTTATATGCTCAATTATCAAGGGTACTATGGCTACGGTGATATACAAATCAAGAAAATGATAACTCGCATGTCTCAATTTTTTACGGACACAGAAGGTCGTCTTACCCTCACAGAGAAAGCAAATAACATTCTAGACAATTCATACAATGTTTTTAAGGAAATAAAGTACCCCTGCACATTAGGAGGTGCATCAAAGTATGAATATGTTTACAACAACGATAACCACCAACTTACAAAAGCTTAATACATGGCAATAGCACCATCAGAACTTATACTTAATCCAGACGGTAGTATTTACCACCTAAATTTAAGACCAGAACACCTTGCATCTACAATAATAACTGTAGGAGATCCTGACCGTGTAGATACGGTTACAAAATACTTTGACAGTGTGCGTTTTACAACACAAAAACGCGAATTCAAAACAAGCACTGGAACTTATAAAGGAAAAGAAATCACTGTTATTTCTACAGGTATAGGAACAGATAATATTGATATCGTACTTAATGAACTTGATGCGCTGGTTAATATAAACTTAGAAACAAGAGAGATAAACAAAGAGCACACTAGCTTAGATATTGTACGTATAGGTACAAGTGGCTCTATCCAAGCAGATATTCCTGTAAATTCTTTCTTAATGAGCCGCTATGCGATAGGACTAGATGCCCTACTCCACTTTTATGATAGTAAACATGTACAGCATCCAGCAATCCAAAAAGCTTTTGTGGAGCACATGTCATGGGCACCAGAAAAAAGTGATCCTTATGTAGTTGCTTGCGATGAGCAACTTGCAGGTAAATTTGCTTCAGATAAGATGGTCGATGGATTTACTGCTACAAATATTGGATTCTATGGACCGCAAGGAAGAGTGTTAAGACTTAAAACAACAGACGCTACCATGAATGACAAATTAGGAACTTTTTGCTTTCGCGAAAGCGCAACAGATGAAGAACTTAAAGTTACTAATCTAGAGATGGAAACTTCTGGAATCTATGGTCTTGCCAAATTATTAGGTCATCGCGCCGTATCTCTTAATTGTATTATTGCCAATAGAGCCAATATGACGTTTAGTGAAAAACCTACAGAGCAAACCGAAGCACTTATCCAATATACTCTTAACTCACTCACTAATAATTAATACGCTTTAGGTCAATATCATTTACTTTAAGAGGAGCATTTATTGCTCCTCTTTTAACATAGACTTAATCCTTTCAGGGTAGTGCTTTTGTACATTTGAGTAAATACCTGCAGATGATCAAACTTACAGACGAAAATTTTAGACATAGAGATTTAAACTGGCTTAGTTTTAACGAGCGAGTACTTCAAGAAGCTGAGGATGTTGAAAATAATCCGCTGTATGAGCGTCTTAAGTTTCTAGCGATATATTCTACTAATCTAGATGAGTTTTTTAGAGTTCGCGTATCACAATTGCGCCAACTCAAAAGAGTAAAAAAAGAAATTAGAAAGCAATTATCATTGCAACCTAATAAGATTGTAAAGGAGATAAAAGCAACGGTACATGAGCAGCAGCAACGTTTTGGTCACACGTTTAGAAAAGTGATTATCCCAGAACTTGAAAAGCATCATATTCATATCCTTACCTCAAAAACCTACACAGACAAGCATAAAATCCTTGCAGATGGCTGGTACACTTCTACCATAAGAGAACATCTTGATATAAAAAAGGTTGACCTTAAGGCCAAGAATGATATTTTTCTAGAAGATCAGTCACTATACTTTTACGTACTCTTTAAGGACAGCTCAAAGGTGGGATTTGTCACAATCCCTACTCATAAAGTAAATCGTTTTGTACATCTACTTAAAGATAGCGGCGAGCACTATCTTACTTTTATAGATGATATTATTCACTATAAAATGGATACAATTTTTCCTGACGAGGAAATACGTGGGATTTTTGAAGTAAAAATCTCTAGAGATGCAGAGTTATATCTAGATGATGAGCTTGACGGTATTCTTGCAGATCGTATTTATGAATCCTTAAAGAGACGCCACAAAGGGCAGCCTACAAGGTTACTTTATGATGCATCTATGGATAAAGATGACGCAAAAAAATTGCGAAAACTCTTGCGTGTAGGTAAAGTAGATATGCTGTCTCTTATACACATCTGACGCTGCCGACGAAGA
>CAJXSW010000104.1 GCA_913060645.1 uncultured Dokdonia sp.
TCCGTCTCGTGGGCTCGGAGATGTGTATAAGAGACAGGCGCTCCTCGTTGCTCATCAAGCTTAGTGCTCCATAGCTATTGCCGTGATATGCATCTACGGCAGCAATAATCTCTGTTCTACCTGTTGCTCGTCTTGCTAGTTTTATCGCACCATCTATTGCCTCCGTACCACTGTTTACGAGATATGTACTCTCTAAAGAAGCAGGAAGATGTTGTGCGAGAAGTTTTGTGAGTTGTACGGCTGGAGATTGTGCGTATTCTCCATAGACCATTACGTGTAGGTATTTATCGAGCTGATCTGTAATTGCTTTTTTTACTCTAGGATGTTGATGTCCTAAGCTGCAAGCAGAAACTCCAGCGACAAAATCTAGATATTTTTTGTTTGCAGTGTCATATATATAGCTTCCTTCTGCACGTGCTACTTCCATCGCTAGTGGATGCGGAGTGGTTTGCGCTTGGTAGGTGAGGAAATCTGATTTCATATAATAGTAGATGACACTGGGAAATCTCAAATTTTCGCGAAAGCGAAATCAAATACACGTTTTTCTAAATAATAATAAGGACGATGTTATCTCCCTTGTCTTCTTCCAGCACGGGCAGATGTGCGCTGTCCATACTGTTGTTTAGGTTGGTTACCCGCACGTTTCATATTTTCTTTCATCATTTTGAGTTGTTCACCTAGCATATTGTGCTTATCGTGAGACTCTGCTTCCTTCATAAGAACTTGTGCTTCTCGCTTGCGGTTTTTGCTCATTGCTATACCTGCAAGGCTCAGTTTTGCCATTGCAAGATCTGCGTCCATAGATAAACCTAGCTCTATAGCTTTTCTAAAATATTTTTCGGCAAGGCTCATATTAGTTTGTGATACCATTAATCCTTGTAGGTAATTGTAATATCCTTCTTGCTTTTTTACGAGTGCAGTGGTTGGGTTTTTAATCTTTTCGAGCCATTTTTGTGCTCCAGGGAAGTCTTGTTTACGTAGGCGTAAGAAGGCTAGGAGTATAATTTCGTTCTTAAAGTATAAGAATATAAATATTCCCATTAATAGTAAGAGCATGATGCCGTTTCCTATTTCATTTTCAATAAACTGCCATACAGCAGCGGCCAGTGTGGCTAGGGCAAGAACAAGTTTGATATTTTTATTGAACATATATTGTATTTAGGTCGAATGATTTGTTATTTTTGCCTGACTCTGTGAGGCGATTGCAAAGGTATACAAAAGGAGATAAAATATTTTCATTTTTCCATTTGCAGAAGTAAAAACTTCTCGTATATTTGCGCCCAGCTTAGAGAGCTGTAATAAAAAGAAATTAAAGGCGGTCTTATAAAGACCTTAAAGAAGATACAAAATGAGCAAGAGAACGTTTCAGCCATCAAAAAGAAAAAGAAGAAACAAACACGGTTTTAGAGAGCGTATGGCTTCAGTAAACGGTCGTAAAGTTTTAGCACGTCGTCGTGCTAAAGGAAGAAAGAAAATCAGTGTATCTTCTGAAACTCGTCACAAAAAATAATGCATCTTTAAGATGTATATATAAGGTGTTGCTTTTTTTAAGCAACACCTTTTTTTATACCCTGTAAGTTCCTAATTTTAGAAAACATTAGAAAAAAATTAAGTAAATGCCTAAAAATCAAAACTTAAAATCGATTCTACTTATAGGCTCAGGGCCTATAGTCATTGGTCAAGCTTGTGAATTTGATTATGCTGGATCTCAATCTTTACGTTCTTTACGAGAAGACGGTATTGAGACTATTCTTATCAATTCTAACCCTGCGACTATTATGACTGATCCGACAATGGCGGATCATGTGTATTTATTACCATTAAATACGAAGTCAATTATTCAAATCTTAAAGGAACATCCTCAGATTGACGCAGTACTTCCTACAATGGGTGGACAGACTGCGCTTAACCTTTGTATTGAAGCAGACGAAAAAGGGATTTGGAAAGACTTTGGTGTAGAACTTATAGGTGTTGATATTGCTGCGATTAATATTACAGAAGATCGTGATCAGTTTAAAAACTTGATGCATGATATAGGTATACCGATGGCACCACAAGCAAGTGCAAACTCGTTCTTAAAAGGAAAGGAGATTGCGCAAGAGTTTGGTTTTCCGTTAGTGATACGTTCTTCATTTACACTAGGTGGAGCAGGAGCTTCATTTGTATTTGAAGAAAAAGATTTTGATAAATTACTTTCACATGGTCTTGAAGCATCGCCAGTACACGAGGTGATGATAGATAAGGCTCTTTTAGGCTGGAAGGAATATGAGCTGGAATTATTGCGTGATGCAAATGATAACGTAGTAATCATCTGTGCGATAGAGAATATGGATCCTATGGGAATCCATACTGGAGATTCTATAACAGTAGCTCCAGCAATGACACTTTCTGACGTTACTTATCAAAAAATGCGTGATATGGCTATCCATATGATGCGTAGTATAGGTGATTTTGCAGGAGGATGTAATGTACAATTTGCAATGAATCCAGATAATGAAGAGGAGATTATTGCGATTGAAATTAACCCACGTGTATCAAGATCATCTGCACTAGCATCTAAAGCTACTGGATATCCTATTGCAAAAATTGCAACTAAGCTAGCTATAGGTTACCACCTCGATGAGCTGGATAATCAAATTACTAAGTCTACATCTGCGCTTTTTGAGCCTACCTTAGATTATGTTATTGTAAAAATTCCACGTTGGAATTTTGATAAGTTTGAAGGAAGTGATCGCACACTTGGCTTACAGATGAAATCTGTAGGAGAAGTGATGGGTATAGGTCGTTCTTTTCAAGAAGCATTACACAAAGCGACACAATCACTTGAGATTAAGCGTAATGGGTTAGGAGCAGATGGTAAAGGCTATAAAAGCTATGACCAGATTATAGAGAAGCTTACATATGCGAGTTGGGATCGTGTATTTGTAATCTATGATGCAATCCAGATGGGTATTCCATTAAACCGTATTCATGAGATTACTAAAATTGACATGTGGTTCCTTAAGCAATACGAGGAAATGTATGCAATGGAGAAAGAAATCTCTACATATAAATTAGATACGCTTCCGCGAAATTTACTTATGGAAGCTAAGCAACAAGGTTTTGCAGATCGTCAGATTGCACACATGTTAGGATGCTTAGAAAGCGAAGTAACATTTAAACGTGACGAACTACGAGTAAACCGAACATTTAAGCTCGTGGATACGTGTGCAGCAGAGTTTGTTGCAAAAACTCCTTATTTCTATTCTACTTTTGAGAATGATGTAGAGCTGGCAGATGGAACATTAACAACTCACAATGAGAGTATTGTTTCAGATAAGAAAAAGGTTATCGTATTAGGTTCTGGTCCTAACCGTATAGGTCAAGGAATAGAATTTGACTATTGCTGTGTACACGGTGTAATGGCAGCTGCAGAATGTGGTTATGAAACAATCATGATTAACTGTAATCCAGAAACAGTATCTACAGATTTTGATACTGCAGATAAACTTTACTTTGAGCCAGTATTCTGGGAGCATATTTATGATATTATCCGTCATGAAAAACCAGAAGGGGTAATTGTTCAACTAGGAGGGCAAACAGCGCTTAAGTTAGCTGAGAAATTAGATCGTTATGGTATCAAAATTTTAGGAACAAGCTATAAAGCACTTGATCTTGCCGAAGACCGTGGAAGTTTTTCTACACTTTTAAAAGATCTTAATATACCTTACCCAGAATTTGATGTTGCCGAGACAGCAGATGAGGCTCTAGCCGTAGCAGCAAAACTTGATTACCCTATTCTTGTAAGACCATCATATGTTTTAGGAGGGCAAGGAATGAAGATTGTGATAAATGACAATGAACTAGAGGAACACGTAGTAGATTTACTTCGTAAAATACCTAACAATAAATTACTATTAGATCACTACTTAGATGGAGCTATAGAGGCAGAGGCAGATGCTATTTGTGATGGCGAAGATGTTTACATCATCGGTATTATGGAGCACATAGAACCGTGTGGTATTCACTCTGGTGACTCTAACGCTACCTTACCTCCTTTTAACCTGGGAGATCTTGTAATGGAGCAAATAAAAGATCACACTAGAAAAATTGCACTAGCTCTTGATACGGTAGGTCTTATAAACATCCAATTTGCTGTTAAAGATGATAAGGTGTTTATTATAGAGGCAAATCCTCGTGCATCTCGTACGGTTCCATTTATTGCTAAGGCTTACAAAGAACCTTATGTGAATTATGCAACTAAGGTGATGCTAGGAGCTAAGAAGGTAAAAGACTTTACTTTTAACCCGCAACTAGAAGGATATGCGATCAAGCAACCAGTATTCTCTTTCAATAAATTTCCTAATGTGAATAAAAACTTAGGACCAGAAATGAAGAGTACTGGAGAAAGTATACTCTTTATTGACAACTTAAGAGATGATGCATTTTATGATCTATATGCTCGTAGAAAAATGTACTTGAGTAATTAAAAATTATCTCATAATAATTTTAAAAAAAGCCTACTTAATAAGTAGGCTTTTTTTGTGCTAAACTGTTGGTGAAAACTAAAACTAACAGGCTGTACATGAGAGTATAATGATCGCTTTCTCAAGTAACATTGTTAAAAATTTTACATTTTGACGTACTATTGCAACATAATTGTAGGTTTATTCTTGCAATAGTAAGATTTTTAAAAAATCAATCTTATATTGTAAGCACAGACAATTAATTTCCCCCCCCATTGATGATTAAAAAATTACTTTTATTGAGCTTCTTTTTCCTATCGGTAAGTGCGGTTGTTGCTCAAAATAACTTTAAAAAGGTTGATAATGTAAGCCAAACTTCTCTAGCAGAAGCGGTGTCAATATATCCTAATCCTGCGATTGATAAAGTTCAAATTTCTAATGATTCTGATAGTAAACTTAAGGTCGAAATCTATAATATCTTAGGAGATTCCATGTTAAGTAAAAACATCACTGGAAATGATGATTACGTTGATATAACGAGATTACAAGCGGGTATTTATATAGTTTCTTTTACAGATGGTAAGCGTACGACTACCAAGAGACTAGTTAAAAACTAGCATAAAATCATACTCATAAAAAAAGCCGCAGTTTGCGGCTTTTTTTATTGTCTATTAAAATGTGGTGATTGTTCTGGAATTACTTTTGTCACGAAGTATTTTGAATCTCCCCAAAAAGAAAACGTCCCAAATCGTTCTATATATTCTAGCTTGACATATTGCCCTTGGTATTCATTAAGTGCTTCAATAGCTTCTTTCTCTTGATCTAATACCGAGAAACTAAATATCTGTGCGCCACTTATACCTTGACTTATCTCGCCTTCCCAAGTTTTAAAAACTACTCCTTTATTTGAGAATTTTATAAGTTCTCCAGCGCGAGTTCCTTTACTATAAGGCACGTAGTATATAAATGCAAACCATCCCGCAGCCATAAGAAATATGGTGGTTAACACTACAAATAATATTTTTTTCATAATTGATTTATTCTATTAAAGTTATATCGTCGTCACTTGCAATAGCACGATTAACGATGTTTTCTGGAAGTTGTTTCTTTGCTTTTGCTCCCATTTTTTTCAATTTTTCAACGCGTGTAATTAGGTTTCCGTTTCCTTCTACAAGTTTATTCATTGCTGCCGAATATCCTGTCTTAGCATCGTCCATTTTTTTGCCTACAGCAGTTAAATCGGTCACTAGCCCATGAAATTTATCATATAACCCTCCGGCTTGCTTTGCAATCTCTAACGCATTCTGTTGTTGCTTCTCATTATTCCACATAGAATCGATGGTGCGCAATGTTGCTAGCAGCGTAGATGGAGTAACAATCACAATGTTCTTTTCAAAAGCCTGATTATATAATTGATTATCATAGTTTATCGCCACCGCAAATGCTGGTTCAATAGGGATGAAAAGTAATACAAAATCTGGACTTTCAATCTGGTAAAGATCGTGGTAATTTTTATCACTTAGCTGTTGTATGTGACGTTTTAGAGCAGCTACATGATCTTTTAAATGAGTGTCACGTAAATGTAATTCTTCCTCATTTACAAATCTCTCATAAGCGCGAAGCGAGACTTTACTATCTACAATCATTTTCTTGTTATCAGGGAGGTGAATCACCACATCTGGTAAGACTCGATTACCTTCATCTGTTGTAAAGCTTTGTTGTATAAAATATTCTCTATCTTTTTCAAGACCAGATTTTTCTAGTACCCTTTCTAGCACAAGTTCTCCCCAGTTACCTTGCATTTTACTATCACCTTTAAGTGCTTTGGTAAGATTGTTTGCCTCCTTAGTCATTTGCTCATTGAGAGCAGTAAGACCTTTTATTTGCTCATGTAAGGCAGAACTTCTGTGTATTGCTTCCTTGTTAGTAGACTCTACTTTGAGTTCAAATTTTTCAATTTTTTCCTGAAGTGGTTTTAATATACTGTCAATATTTTTTTGATTCTGTAGCGTGAATTTATTCGACTTTTCATCGAGTATTTTACTAGCTATAATTTCAAAATCCTTGGTAAATTTTTCTTGTAATTGCTCTAGCTCATTGGTCTTCTCATCCATGCGGAGTTTGAGATTCTCATAGGCAACATCACGTGCAGTAAGCTCATTTTGAAATTGATCTTTTTCCTCTCTTATGTAAGCTATTTGCTTCTCACTTTCAGCGCGTAATGCATGAAGCTGATTGCTGCTTTCTAGTCTAAGCGATGTGGTTTCTTGTTGCGCTTTCGCGAAAGCGGTCTTACCCTCAACTACCTTCTCTTGCTCATTATAAAGTCGTTCTTGTAAACTTATAAACTGTCCTTTCTTCTTAAGATTTGCAATGTAAAATCCTAATAGTCCTCCTACGAGAATGCCCAGGCAACCAATGATAATAAGAAGAAGTGTGTTGTCCATATAATAATAGAGGTGATAAGATATATTGAGAATGTCTATTTATTAGGGTTAATCTATCTGAGTGTCTGGTAAATCTAGTACGGAAGATGTCTCTAGCGCGTTACCAGCAATCCCTTTTATAGAACCAAATAACGCTGAAATATTTTCTTGTACCACCCAGATTTGCTTCTCACGCGATGCCCATATTCTGTGCATCGCTTTTTTCTCTGAGTTGAGCTGATTGATCATGCCATCGTAGTTCTCTACTATGCGTTTTATATTTTGCACAAACTCATTACTAGTAAGGTATCCATAAAGAAGCTCCATTTTATCTCCTTTATTCTCGTCAGATGATTTTACGGATTGCGTTTTAATGAGCATCTCTCTCAGTACAAATGAGACACTTTTTACTTCATGAAATCCGCAAATCCATACACCGTCCTTTTCACCAAAGCGATCCATATCG
Organism: uncultured Dokdonia sp.; assembly: GCA_913060645.1. Lineage (GTDB taxonomy): Bacteria > Bacteroidota > Bacteroidia > Flavobacteriales > Flavobacteriaceae > Dokdonia. Next base: position 7,338 of record CAJXSW010000104.1, read on the forward strand.
CTAGGGAATGTTTCTGTTACAATCACGGCAATGTCTGCCTTACATTGTATTTGATCTTGCTTGAGTTTTTCTATCCAGTCGTTTGAGAAATTCTTAGTGCGCTTACTTTCATAAACGATAGAACCACATTGTTGCTGGAGTCTATTAACAACATTTTGAATACAATCTGCACCACGTATTCCCTTACCAACCTCCGTAATATTGTCAAAAGGGTAGGAGTGAGCAAGTAGTTCTTCTAGCGCAAGTTCCTGTACTTCTCCTTGCATTTGCATGCTTCCTTGCTCTGCCTTGCGCTTCATCTCATCGATAAGCTTCTTTTGATCGTTAAGCTTTTTTTCAAATTCCTTTTCTTTAAGGAACATGGCTTCACGTTCTTTTGCTCGGGCTTTATCCTCTATATCTTTTTGACTTTCAAGCAGCTGTTTTTGCATGGTGAGTTGCAACTCTTCTGCTTGTTCTTTTAGATGATTTTCACGCTTGAGTAAATCTATTTCAGCCGATTTTAATGCTCGGTTTTCTTCCTTGCGTTTATCATTTTCAGACTGTAGAGATTTCAATTGCTGCTCATAAGCCTCTTGAGTTGACTTTTCGATTTTCTCCTGCTCTTTAACTAAGCGCTGCTCTAATTTTGCCTTAAAAAGCTCATTCTCACGCTCTTTTTTTTCTTCAAAGAGTGCTACTTCCTTTTCAAGCTTTGCACGTTCTGCATTAAATTTTTCGGCTTGTTCTGCTACTTTACGTTCGTATTGCGCTTTAAACTGCGCCTGTAGTTTTCCTGATAACGCCTCTTCTACGTCAAAGTTGTGAGCACAATTAGGGCATTGGATTTTATCAGTCATCGATCTCTTTATTTTTGATAGTAATTCCTAATATTTGGAAATATGCTATAAAGATAGGAGAAGTGGTAAACATACACTCGATTTACCAGTTTGCTTTTTCAACAAAAACATGTGATGGGATATCGACAGAGAGATAGTGGCTCACGTTCTTTGTACTTTGAGAATAAAGAGATAAAGTATCTCCCACAAGCTCTTGATATTGCGGATTATAGAGCTGTTTGCCATTTTTATTTGTAATATAGTTTCTAGTAGATAGGGTGTTGTAATTATAGTCGTAGTAGCCCTGGTCTGTTTTTTGAGCTCGTAGCGTATCTAGACTATTCAAGTCAAATTCATCAAAAACCGCTAGCCTGCCGTCTTTATAAAACTTCAAGTATTTTTTATAATTATAAGTAGTCACTGCGTTTACCTTATCTTCATCATACTTATAATAATGACCGACAAGTTTGTAGAGTTTTGTAGTGTCTATAATCTTATAGACTTCACTTGATGTCATTTCCTGCGCGACAAGTATATCATTAATCTTAGTAGTGTGCTTTGTGGTTGCTCTATATCCAGAGCAGCTCGTAATGATTATTAAGAGGATTATACTTGTATAAAAAGTTTTCATGGAGATAATTTGAGAAAAAAGATACGCTTTTCTCTGTCAAACCCCACATTATCAGCAGGAAACAATGTGTCAAAAACTCCATCGCTTATCAAGCTAGATGGTGTGTCAAAGTGCGTGGTACCACTTTTCATGACTATCATCTTGTCACAGGCGTTTAGCGCATAAGGGATATCATGTGTGGAAAATAATATTGTTTTACCATGCGTATGGGCAATAGACGTAAGTAGTTTTAACAAAGAAGCCTTGTGATGTAGGTCTAAATGTGTCATAGGCTCATCAAGCAAAATTACGTCTGTGTTCTGAGCGAGCGCACGTGCTATTAAAACTCGCTGCAGCTGCCCATCACTAAGCTCGTAGCATTTTTTATCTTTGAGTGTGAAGGTCTCCGTATTTTTAAGAGCCTCGATAATTACTTCTCTATCGGTATCAGAAATGGTTCCCAGCCAGTTTGTGTAGGGTTGTCTTCCTAAGGCTACAAGTTCGACAACAGATAGATTTTTTGAGATAGGTTGGTTAGTAAGTACAACACTTAGTTGTTGTGCGAGTAGGGATGGAGAAATGGTTTTTATTTGCTTTCGCGAAAGCGTAACCTCACCACTCACAGTAGGTTGTAATCCAGATAATGTGCGAAGTAATGTGGACTTTCCTGCGCCGTTAATCCCCACAATACCTACGAGTTCTCCTTTGTTTATATCTAGGTTTATGTCGCTAGCAATGACAGTATTTACTGGTGATGCCAGATAGCCTATAGAAAGATCTGTAGTTTGTAAAATGCTATGTGAGCTCGGATTATTCATCTAGAAAAGTAATTTCTTTTTACGCACTAATAACCAAATTACAACAGGAGCTCCTACCATCGCAGAAATTGCGTTGATGGGAAGTGTAATTTCGCTAAAAGGTACTTGCGCAATCGTGTCACAAATAAGCATTAAAATGGCACCTCCCATAATTACCGCTGGTAATAATATCTGTCTCTTATACACATCTCCGAGCCCACGAGACGGACTCCTATCTC
>CAJXSW010000105.1 GCA_913060645.1 uncultured Dokdonia sp.
GGCATACGAGATAGGGAGTCCGTCTCGTGGGCTCGGAGATGTGTATAAGAGACAGAAATAAAAGATAGCGATACTATTATTTCAAACGCATCGTGTACTACAAACAATGCCGCACCCATGGTGCAAATTATAGACGAACTGTGTGGTGTGGAGCAAGCATATATAACTACAATACACTCTTACACTACAGATCAAAGCTTACATGACCAACCGCATCGAGATTTAAGAAGAGCCAGAGCGGCAGGACAAAGTATTGTACCTACTACTACTGGAGCAGCAAAAGCTTTAACAGGCATTTTCCCTCATCTCTCTGATGTAATAGGTGGTTGTGGAATACGCGTACCCGTTCCAAATGGATCTCTCACGGATATTACATTTAATGTAAAAAGAGACACCTCAATTGACGAAATCAATGACGCTATGCGCAAAGCATCGTTAGGAAGATTTAAAGGTATTGTATCGTATACGGAAGACCCTATCGTATCTATAGACATTGTAGGAAATCCTTATTCATGCACTTTTGATTCACAAATGACATCTGTAATAGGTAAGATGGTAAAAATTATAGGCTGGTATGATAACGAAATGGGATATTCTAGCAGAATAGTTGACTTAATACTACGGATTTCTACAAAATAATATATATTGCAGTTGAATAATCAGAATTTCTTATGAATTTGCTATTAGTACGTTTTCTTCTAGCGCTTCTTCTTTCTTATCCTGTGATAAGTATTGCCCAAGAAAGAGAGAATGTAGAGGAAACGCTTACCAATGATAAAATAGACTCGCTTCTCAAGCGAGCTGTGATTGCAGTTTCTGATCGCAATTATAACCATGCCATTGATATACTAAAGTATTCTAGAGACCTAGCAACAGGCATAGGCCACACAAAGCGCGTAGGTCTTGCATCTGGAACTCTCGCAAAGCTATATTTTCAACTTAATGATTACGAGAAAGCACTTATTGAAAACGAGCGTGCAATAGCCTTACAAAAGGAAACTAAAAGTCTCGATCTTTTAGGACAGAGTTACATTACCGCTACTCAACTAGCTCTTATAAAAAAAGACACCACCACTGCCCTAACATATATTTCTAATGGAATTGTAACTCTCGAAAATAGTACTCGAGACGATTTAAAGGCTCAATTACACACATTAAAAGGTGACATTTTAAGAAATAGTGAAAGCCATCTAGACGCTATTGCATCTTACAACAAGAGTATTGAATATGCAAAAAATGAAAAGAGCGACTACCTAAAAACTCAAGCGCTTACCAATAAAGCGTTAAGCCTAGCCGAATTAGGTAGACTTGAAGAAGCAGATGAAACTTTACTGGAAGTTGAGTCGCTATTAAGCTCAAACAATTTCCCGAGTATTAGCACTACCTTATTCAAAGTTAAGCACCTAGTAGCTCAAGGACGCGGAAACTACAGAGAAGCAAATGACCACCTAACATCGTACTATCAAGCAACAGATCAAAATACGCTAAGTAAAATATCAAGTGTTCCACTACCAACATCAGAGAGTCAAGAACTTGATGACATGGTAAAACGACTAGAGCAAGACATTGAAATAGAAGAAGACAGAAACTCTAGGGCTATGAGACTCACTCTCGTACTAAGTATCGCCCTCTGCTCTATTCTTGCACTGCTCACACTATCCTTGTACAAGAACAACAACCTAAGAGCAAAAGCAAATGAGCTTTTACAAGCTAAAAACGTGGAGCTTGTAATTGCAAGAGATAATGCAGAAAAAGCATCAATGGTGAAAGCTCAGTTCTTGTCCACAATAACACATGAGCTACGAACACCCATGTATGCTGTTACAGGATTAACACACTTACTCCTATCTGAAAACCCAACGGAAGATCAGAAAAAGCACCTTGACTCTCTCAAATTTTCTGGAGAGTATCTACTTTCCCTAATAAACAACATACTTGACCTCAATAAATTAGAGGCAAACAAGGTAGAAGTTGAAGAAACAGCTTTCAATATCAAGAAGCGTATTGAAGATGTATTATTTGCCTTAGGAAAATCTGCTCGAGATAAAGGGAATAAATTACATATTGAATTTGACTCTAACATACCCACAGAACTTCTGGGAGATCCATTAATGATCTCACAAGTACTTATTAACCTAGTTGGAAATGCTATTAAATTTACCCGAGATGGTGACGTTTGGGTTCGTGTACAGAAGATTAAACAAGGTGAGTCTGACATAAAACTTCACTTCGAAATTGAAGATAATGGTGAAGGAATCTCAAAGAAGAAACAAAAAACAATTTTTCAAAACTTCACACAAGGATCTGTAGCTATTAATAGAAAATTTGGCGGTACAGGCTTAGGGCTATCTATTGTTAAGAATCTTTTAGACTTACTTAATAGTGAGATAATACTAGAAAGCACATTAGGCAAAGGAACTACCTTTAAATTTGACCTTAACTACAACCTGACTCAAACAGCTCCAGGTGAAGCAAATGCAAACGACATCGTGTACGAAATAGATTATAATGCCCTTGAGAATCGTCACATTCTTGTAGTAGAAGACAACAAGATTAACCAAATGATTACTCGCAAGATTCTTGAGAAAAACAAAATCACCTGTGAAACGGCTGATAACGGTGAGATTGCTGTAGAGAAGGCACGCACAGAAAAATTTGACCTTATTCTAATGGACATACATATGCCTGGAATAAGTGGTATAGAAGCTACAGAACAAATTCGTTTGTTTGATAAAGACATTCCTATACTAGCGCTTACCGCTGTAACGATAGATGAAAATATTGATGAATTTCACGCTGTTGGATTTAATGACATCATTCCTAAACCATATAAGGTAGAAGAGTTTTTTCAGAAAATCTACAATGGCTTAAAGAACAGCAAAGTTCTCAACTAAGACTTCTTTGTTGAAATTTACTTGCTTTTAAAAACTTGAGACAAAGTTTTTAATCTCCTCAGACAACAACTCTTCACCATCCAGAAATTGCGCCTTTATAGGTAAATAATACAAATCACTCATCTTAAGTAAAGGGCGAAGTCTTACATAATCTTTTTCCGTAGTGAGGATACAATCTAATGTATCAAGCATTTCTATCTCAGAGCTTGTAAAATTATGATGATCTCCATACGACTCATGAGAAAATGACAGCCCTTCACTAGCTAAATAAGCTGACAACGGTTTAGGATTTGCAATTCCCGTTACTAGCGTAACCTTTTTAACCTTAAGACGGTTTAACGGTACAGGACCTAGTGCAGAATATACCTTCTCATCATATGAGATGGTTGAAAAATATACTTGCTGAGTATTATTCACATTTAAAGAATCAACAATAGACGCTTGTTCTTGTGAACTTAAATTTTCTGGACATTTAGTTACAACTACAACATCTGCCCTACTCGCACCAGCCCTAGGCTCTCTTAAATTTCCAGCTGGTAACAAGAAGTCATAACTAAAAAGATCACTGTATGCTGTTAATAATATATAAAACCCAGCTTCGACCTTTCTATGCTGGTAAGCATCGTCTAGAACTATAACTTCAGGCGCATTGACTTTTGACAATAATGTTTCGATACCAGTTTGACGATCCTCGCAAACTGCAACTTGGATATTTTTGAATTTCTGAGCAAATTGTAATGGCTCATCACCTACTATAGTTGCCTGGTTTTCCGGATGAACATCTAGGTATCCTTTCGTTTTTCGGCCGTAACCCCTACTAAGTGTAGCTACTCGACAATTATCCTGTAAAAGCCGAACTACAAACTCAGTCATTGGGGATTTTCCAGTTCCTCCCACGCTCAAATTACCCACACATATAACTGGAATATCATATTTTTTTGACTTAAATATACCAGTGTCGTAGAGCTTATTTCGCGTAAGCGTAACTAAATAATAAATTCCCGCGACGGGAAATAACAAGAGACGTAGTTTTCTCATAAAACGAAGGTATCATTTTTTATCTTTACGCTTATGAAGGTACAAGATGTAAGTAATTTAATTAATGAATGGGCGCCACTAGCTTATGCAGAAGATTTTGATAATGTTGGTCTTCTTGTAGGTGACCCTCATCAAGAAGTAAGTAATATACTCGTATCACATGATGCACTAGAAAATGTTGTTGATGAGGCAATTGCAAAAAACTGCAACCTTATTGTTTGCTTTCATCCTATAATTTTTTCAGGTTTAAAAAGACTTACAGCAAGCAATTATGTGCAAAAAGTGGTTCAAAAGGCTATTAAAAATGATATTGCCATTTTTGCAATTCACACTGCGCTAGATAATGTAGAGCACGGTGTTAACTTTGGAATGTGCAAAGCTCTCAATCTATCAAACACAAAGATTTTAAGCCCTAAACAGCATCATATTTACAAACTCACCACTTACGTTCCACACGCTTCTGTAAAGAGCGTTACTGATTCATTATTTAAAGCTGGAGCTGGAAGTATAGGTAATTATGAAGAGTGTAGCTTTGAAGTAAAAGGTCAAGGCTCTTTTAAAGGAAATGAAAACTCTAACCCTGTTATAGGAAGTAGAGGCACAAAACACATTGAACCAGAGACACAAGTACATCTTACGTTTGAAAAGCACCTTAAGTCTAAGATTTTACAAACACTTTTTGAAAATCATCCTTACGAAGAAGTTGCTTATGAAATCACCTCTCTAGAAAATACGCTACAAAATTTAGGCATGGGTATGATAGGTGAGCTTGATAAAGAAATGAGTGAGGTGGGATTTTTAGCTTTCGCGAAAGCGCAATTTAAAACAGGTGGCATACGTCATTCACAATTATTAGGTAAACCTGTAAAGAAAATAGCCGTACTAGGAGGAAGCGGAGCCTTTGCCATTAAAAGTGCAAAAGCTCAAGGAGCCGATGTACTAGTTACTTCAGATTTAAAATATCACGACTATTACCAAGCCGAAAGCCGCATCCTTTTGTGCGATGTGGGACATTATGAAAGTGAGCGATATACGAAAAACCTAATATGCGATTATCTTACAGAAAAAATTAGTACTTTTGCAATCATTTTATCTGAGGAAAATACCAATCCTATCAACTATTTTTAACGTATGGCAAAGAAGAAAGAAGCAACAGTAGAAGAAAAACTACGCTCGCTTTACGATTTACAACTTATAGATTCACGTGTGGACGAGATCCGCAATGTACGTGGAGAGCTTCCACTGGAAGTTGAAGACCTTGAAGATGAAGTAGCTGGTCTTAACAAGCGCATCGAGAAGTTAGAAAACGATTTAAAATTGGTAGACGACTCTATCAAGGCTAAAAAAATCCAGATAGATGACTCAAAAGCATCTATTAAAAAATACTCTGAGCAGCAAAAAAACGTACGTAACAACCGTGAGTTTAATGCTTTAAGTAAAGAAGTAGAGTTCCAAGAACTTGAAATTCAACTTGCAGAGAAAAATATCCGTGAGTACAAAGCACAGATTGAGCAAAAAGGAGAAGTTATCACACAAACTAAGCAACGCCTTGGAGAACGTGAGAACCACCTTAAGCACAAGAAAAACGAGCTAGATGCTATTCTTTCTGAAACAGAGAAAGAAGAACAAGCACTTCTAGCAAAAAGTGCAGAATATGAAACTAACATTGAAGACCGCTTAGTAAAAGCTTACAAGAGAATTCGTTCTAGTGTACGTAATGGTCTTGCTATTGTACCTATAGAGCGTGGAGCATCTGGAGGATCTTACTTTACAATCCCACCACAAGTACAGGTTGAGATTGCTGGACGTAAGAAAATCATCACAGACGAGCACTCTGGTCGTATCTTAATAGATAGCGAACTAGCAAACGAGCAACATGAAAAAATGGTAAAGCTTTTTAAGAAGCTATAACCACTTTTCCTTACAACATTAAAAAGCCTTCTATTTATAGAGGGCTTTTTTTTGCCATTGAGTTATCTATAAATAACAATTTCTCGATTTGACATCAAGATATTTTCATTAAATACTCCACTTTATGATGACCATAATTGATTAACAAAACGATAACAACAATCTCAACTCTTATGATGTACTTTTATAGACTTTAAAAAAACCTCTATGAAATTACTTGCCTCCCTTGCAACGCTCATTACTTTTATGGCTTGCAACCATGATCCTAAGCCTATGACTGAGCCTACAGCTATGCTTGACCCAGTAGAAACGACGTTTCAAGATGGGATGAGTAGGGCATATTTTGCTAGTGGATGTTTCTGGTGTGTAGAGGCAGTTTTTGAAAGTGTGAAAGGTGTCGATGAGGCTGTAAGTGGCTATAGTGGTGGTAAAGAAGACAATCCAACTTACAAACAAGTGAGCTACGGAAACACGACGCATGCTGAAGCCGTGGAAGTGATTTATGACCCAAAGGTGATCTCTTTTCAACAACTGGTAGATGTGTTTTTTGGATCACAGGACCCAACTACAAAAAATCGTCAAGGCCCAGATGCAGGTCCACAATATCGTTCTATCGCTTTCTATCAAAACGACAGTGAGAAAAAAATAATAGATGAAACTATTGCTGCTTTAAATGAGTCTACTTACAATGGTCGCATAAGTACCCAAGTACTACCGTTTCAGAAATTTTGGATTGCCGAAGACTACCACCAAGATTACGAGAAAAACAATCCAAACAACCCATATATTCAAAACGTTTCTATCCCAAGATATAGACGTTTTGCACAGAAGTTTCCGGAATTACTCAAAGAGGATGCACACTAAATTTTAGTAGCTTTTATCTCAAAAATTAATGGATATAAATGGTCTTTACTTTCGTAAAGGCCATTTTCATTTTTGACCAAATCCGGAAGAACATCATAAGGAGAAGCATGGTGCTCTCTTAAAAATTCTACTTTGAGACCGGCATCTATAAGAGCTGTAACCACTTCACCTAAACCGTGATTCCATCCGTACTCCTTACTTATCATCGTCGCATCTGGCTGAGCATAAGTGCCCTCATATTCTTCGTAAATTGGCTCATCTTGGTTGTAGCCATATTTCATTACAGGCCTATCTCCTGTATAATCAAACATCCACACGATGGGGTGAAACTCTACCATATAGAACGTTCCTCCACTCTTTAATCGCTGTGCAATCATAAGCGCCCAAGGTTTTAAATCTGGCAACCACCCTATCACACCATAACTTGTAAAAACAACATCAAACTGCTCTTTAATATGTATTGAAGTATCGAGAACATTACAACACACAAATTCGGCAGACAAACCTAGTTGTTTGTTTAGCTTTCGCGAAAGCGTAATTGCCTCCTCACTAATATCTACTCCTGTTGCCAGAGCACCCAGCCTTGCCCAACTTAACGTATCTTGCCCAAAATGACACTGAAGATGTAGTAAACTTTTACCATTTACATCTCCCAAAGCATCAAGCTCATAGCTATTAAGAGAATTTTTACCATCTAAAAATGATGGCATATCATAGAAGCTATTCTCTGCATGTATAGGGACTTTCTTTTCCCAAGTTTCCTTGTTTGTGCCAAAGTAATCCTGAAACTGCTCTTTCATAATCCGTATTTTTGGAAATAATGAAAAAGATACTACATTTTGACGACGACGCAATTAGCGCAATGGATAAGCGTTACCGTGCGAACTTTATTAATAGTGTTACGGGATATAAAAGCGCCAACCTGATAGGTACTATATCTAAGGATGACCATGAAAATCTAGCTGTTTTTAGTTCTGTCACACACATAGGAAGTAGCCCTGCTATGTTAAGCTTTATCATGAGACCTACTACGGTCCCTAGACATACATATAAAAACATTAAAGAGACGGGAGTTTTTACAGTGAACCACATTAATACTGAAATCATCTCACAATCACACCAAACAGCTGCAGCTTACGAGGAAAACGTTTCAGAGTTTAACGCTACCGGATTACAAACTGAATATTTAAATAACTCGAAAGCACCATTTGTAAAACAAGCACATATTAAAATTGCCTGCGAATACGTAAATGAATACAAAATTGAGGAAAATGGCACTATTTTAATGATAGGAGCTATTAAGGAAATCTTTATACCAGATAACTGCCTAGATGAAGATGGATGGATTGATCTAGAAGCATCTATGGGAGTAACCATAAACGGACTTGACGCTTATGCTTCTCCAAAACTTATAGACAGATTTTCTTATGCAAAACCTGATAAGCAAACCACTTCTATCAAGAAGTAACAATGCTCATCTGTTTTAATACTATCTTTGTAACACCCATTTATTCCTAAGAAAAATCCAGGAAACAATTAAAAACTAAACGATGAAACTTTCTAACATACCTAAAATAAAACATACAGATTCCAATAACTTTTTCCTACTATGTGGCCCATGCGCTATAGAAGGAGAAGATATGGCAAAGCGCATTGCAGAGAAGGTGGTAAAAATTACCGACACTCTAAAAATACCATATGTTTTTAAAGGAAGTTTTAGAAAAGCAAATCGTAGTAGAGTAGATAGTTTTACGGGTATAGGAGATGAAAAAGCTCTTGAGATTCTAGCAAAGGTTTCTGCAGAATTTGATGTACCTACTGTAACAGACATTCACGAAAGTTCTGATGCTGCTCTCGCAGCACAATATGTAGATGTATTACAAATTCCTGCATTTTTGGTGAGACAAACTTCTCTTGTAGTCGCTGCTGCCGAAACAGGAAAAGTAGTAAATCTAAAAAAGGGACAATTCATGTCTCCAGAATCGATGAAGCATGCTGTACAAAAGGTTCATGATACTGGTAATGAAAATGCTTGGATTACAGATCGTGGTACTATGTTTGGCTATCAAGATATGATTGTAGATTTTAGAGGAATACCTACGATGAGGCAGTATGCTCCTACGGTACTTGATGTAACACACTCCTTACAACAACCTAATCAATCAAGCGGCGTTACTGGTGGACGACCAGATATGATTGAAACTATAGCCAGAGCTGGTATCGTGAATAACGTAGATGGATTGTTTATTGAAACACACTTTGACCCTGCAAATGCAAAAAGTGATGGCGCAAATATGCTTGACCTTACATATCTTGAGCAATTATTAAGCAATCTCGTAGCGATTAGAAAAGTCGTAAACACACTTTAAATTTAAGACAAACCCAAACCCTCAAATACGCTTTAAAATCTCAAATATAAGAGAGCATAACTTCTATTAATTAAAAGTTTGCTTAACATATATTTCTCATCACTGTCTACTGCTTTTTCGTAACTTCGTTTTATATGTTAAAACAGCAACTTAATTTTAAACTTTCGCAAAAGCTTTCTCCGCAGCAAATCCAGCTGATGAAGCTTATCCAACTTCCTACGCAGGCATTTGAACAAAAAATCAAACAAGAGCTGGAAGAAAATCCCGCTCTAGATAGCGGAAAGGAGGAAGTACAAGATGATTTTGAAGAGTTTGACAATACTGATGACTTCGATGAAGCGCCAGAAGTTGAAATTAATGTGGATGATTACCTAAGTGATGATGAAATCCCAGAGTATCGCCTAAGCGCAAATAATTATAGTGCAGATGATGAGGACAAACAAGTCCCTTATGCTTCTGGAACATCATTTAATCAATATCTAAAAACACAACTCAATACCGTAAGAATATCTTCTGAAGAGCGCGAGGTGGCCGAATTTATCATAGGCTCTCTAGATGAAGCAGGATACCTGAGACGTCCGCTAGCAGATCTTATGGACGATCTAGCTTTTACACAAAACATCTACACCTCTGAAGAGGTTATAGAAAAAACTGTCTCTTATACACATCTCCGAGCCCACGAGACGGACTCCTATCTCGT